>CAKUGX010000105.1 GCA_934654765.1 uncultured Collinsella sp.
GTCGCGAGTTCCGCACGCAAAGGAAAGCACTTAATGTGCTTTCCGTCTTGCGCAGGACTGTAGAGCAGCAAACTTAACCGCCCCGCCCGGCAGGCGAGCGGACAGCGAACGACATCTGTCCAACAATTCGTGCGAAACACAATGAAAAACCGTTTGATGTGAGTTAATATAAACAACGTCGTGAATCTGACTCCTGCCACATGCATGACAGGGGTTAAACACAAAAAAGGAGTCAATTATGGTTTCTGAGAAGGCTACCCTCGTTAATCCTCAGGGTCTGCACATGCGTCCGGCTGGTCTGTTCGCCTCCACCATGGGCAAGTACGCCTGTGACGTGACGGTCGTCACCCCCGAGAAGGAGGTCAACGGCAAGTCCCCGATGGCCCTCATGGCTGCTGGTATCCCCTGCGGCACCGAGGTCGAGGTCAAGTGCGACGGCGCCGACGAGGCCGAGGCTCTGGCTGCTGCCATCGAGCTCATCAAGAGCGGTCTTGGCGAGTAGAACTCAAACGGGTCGCATGTTGAACAACTAAGTTCATATTTGGGGGCGCAGTGACCTGTTTTAAGGTAGCTGCGCTCTTTTGTCATGGATATGGCAAAACGCTTTATCACATGACACGGAGAGAGGAATGGGAATGTATCAGGGAGTCAACGCTTCCGAGGGCATCGGTATCGGCACCGTCATGGTCGCCGTCGATCCCGACTTGACGTTTGAGCCGCACGAGGTTGCTGATTCGGCAGCAGAGAAGGAGCGCTATCAGACTGCTCTTTCGGTCTTCTGCGAGAAGACCCAGGCTCAGGCCGACCACATGAAGGAGACGGTGGGCGAGGCCGAGGCCGAGATCATGAGCGGACACATTGTCCTGGCTCAGGACCCGGGCATGACCGACGCCATCAACGCCGCCATTGACGGCGGCACCTGCGCCGAACAGGCGCTCATGGACACCTCGACCATGTTCGAGAACATGTTCCTGTCCATGGATGACGAGATGTTCCGTCTGCGCGCGGCCGACATCGCCGACATCCGCACCGGTATTCTGGCCGAGCTGCTGGGCAAGGAGGTCGTCGACCTCTCCGTCCTGCCCGAGAACACCGTCGTTGTCGTGCACGACCTCACGCCGTCCATGACCGCCACGATCGATAAGGCCCATGTTGCCGGTATCGTCACCGAGACCGGTGGCCGCACGTCACACTCCGCGATCATCGCGCGCGCCCTCGAGATCCCGGCCGTCCTTTCGGTTTCCAACAGCTGCACCGCACTGCGCAACGGCATGACCGTTGTCGTTGACGGTGGCAAGGGTATCGTTGAGGCCGATCCCGATGAGGAGACGCTCGCCGCTTACACTGCCAAGGCCGAGGCTTTCGCTGCCGAAAAGGCAGCTCTCGAGGCCTTCCGTGGCAAGCCTTCCGTGACTGCCGACGGCATCAAGAAGATCATCGCCTGCAACATCGGCAACCCCGATGACGTGCCCAACGCGCTCGATCATGACGCCGAGGCTATCGGTCTTTTCCGCTCTGAGTTCCTGTTCATGGACTCTGCTGAGCTTCCTTCCGAGGAGGAGCAGTTCAACGCCTACCGTAAGGTCGCCAGCGCGCTCAAGGGCGCTCCGGTCATCATCCGCACGCTCGATGTGGGTGGCGACAAGGAGATTCCGTACCTGCACATGGTCAAGGAGGAGAACCCCTTCATGGGCTTCCGCGCCGTGCGTTACTGCCTGGCCAACCCCGACCAGTACAAGGTCCAGCTCCGCGCCCTGCTGCGCGCTAGCGCCTTCGGTGACGTCAAGATCATGATCCCGCTCGTCACCTGCGTCGAGGAGGTCTTGGCTGTCAAGGAGCTTGTCGAGCAGTGCAAGGCCGAGCTGACCGAAGAGGGTCGCAAGTTCAACGAGAACATCGAGGTCGGCATTATGGTCGAGACGCCTGCCGCCTCGCTGCTCGCCGACCGCCTGGCCGAGGTCGCCGACTTCTTCTCCATCGGCACCAACGACCTGATCGGCTACACCATGTGCGCCGACCGTGGTAACGACACCATCTCCAACCTGTACCAGGTTTACTATCCCGCCGTGCTTCGCTCGCTCAAGAACATCATCGAGAGCGGCGTGAAGGCCGGCATCATGGTCGGTATGTGCGGCGAGGCTGCTGCCGATCCGCTGCTCGAGCCGCTGCTGATCAGCTGGGGCCTGGAGGAGTTCTCGATGAGCGCTCCGTCCATCCTGCGCGCCCGCAAGACCATCAGCCAGTGGACCAAGGCCGAGTGCGACGAGCTCGCCGAGAAGGCGCTCGCCTGCAACACCGCTGCCGAGGTCAAGGCACTGCTCGAGTCCGCAGCTCGCTAATTTGGTATCAGAGGTAACCGCGTGGTTGGAATGGGCCGGCCACGCGGCCCTCACATATACAGGGGGTACTGTAAATGTTCTACACGCTAACCGCTAACCCGGCTGTCGACATGACGGTTTCGAGCTCTCCGCTCGAGCCCGACGAGAACGTCCGCACCGGCTCGGCCAGCTACACGGCTAACGGCAAGGGCCTCGACGTGTCCTTCGCCTTTAAGAAGATGGGCGTCGACACCGTCGCGCTCGGCTTCTTCGCCGGCTTCACGGGCAAGTTTATCGTCGAGGAGGTCATGAACCTGGGTTGCCTCTGCCGCCCGGTCTGGACCGACGGTATCACGCGCATCAACACCTACGTCAACGATGGCCAGCACGAGTACGGCATCTTGAACCCTGGTGCTCCGATCACGCCGCAGCACCAGGAGGAGCTCTACAACATCCTGGACACCGCGGGCGACCTTGAGTGCCTGATCGTCTCCGGCTCCGTGCCTCCCAAAGCTACGCCCGACTTCCTGGCTCAGGTCATGGAGCACGCTCAGGCCCGTGGCGCCGACGTCGTCCTGGACCTGTCCTCCGATAAGCTCAAGGAGCTCGCTCACAAGAAGCCGCTGCTCATCAAGCCGAACCATCACGAGATGAAGGCCATCTTCGGCGTGCCGGTCGACACCGACGACGAGGTCCGCGTTGCCATGAAGCTGGCTCACGAGGCTGGCGTCCAGAACGTGCTGCTCACCCGTGGTAGCCGCGGTGACGCCTACTTCTCCAACGGCGAGGACATCTGGTATGCCAAGCGTGAGTTCAACATCAAGCTGGTCTCTTCCGTCTGCGCCGGCGACTGCACCCTCGCTGCGTTCCTGCACAAGTGGTACAGGGATCGCGACAACGTCGAGGAGGCCATGAAGCTCGCTATGGCCACCGGCGCCAACGTTGCCGAGTCCGTCGGCATCGGCGACTTCGGCCACGTCGATGAGTACAGCAAGCGCGTTGCTGTCCGCAAGCTCGATCGTCAGTAATCGAAACGCGACATATTCGTGCGCATGCGGCGCCCCGGTTTCGGCTGGGGCGCCTTTTTGTTCAGCCATGGGGGAGAGGTGTCCTGCCGTACTTCATCGCTTCCACACCGTTCGCCGAGTTGTCCTAGCCTTTTACCGATACGTGGAATATACTTTCATTAACACGTTGCTTCGTGAAAGGAACATTCATGATTTATACGCTCACTGCAAATCCCGCCATTGACTACAACATCGCCTGCGACGGCCTTTCGGCCAACACCGTCACCCGCACGCGCAACGCGGTCTATACGCCCAACGGCAAGGGCCTCAATGTCTCGTTCACGCTCGATCACTACGGCGTCGACACCACGATCCTGGGCTTTTTTGCCGGCTTCTCGGGTGAGTTCATCGTCAAGGGCGCCGAGGCCCTGGGCGTGCCCGTCAAGCCCGTGTGGACCGACGGCATCACGCGCGTCAACGTCTTCCTCAACGCCGGCCCCGATACCGAGTACAACATGGTCAACGCCGGTGCCGCCATCAACGAGGCCAACGAGCAGGAGATGTTTGAGCTTATCGATTCGCTCGCAGACATGACCTGCCTGGTCATTAGCGGCTCGCTGCCCCCCAACACCTCCGAGGGCTTCCTGGCCGAGGTCCTGCGCCGCGTGAAGGCGAAAGGCGCTGAGTTCGTGCTCGATATCTCGAGCCATCAGCTGGCAGACCTCATTGCCATGGAGCCGCTGCTCATTAAGCCCAACGACGACGAGCTGCTCGACATCTTTGGCATTAAGGTGAGCGGTGGCGACGACGAGTCTGTCAAGGGCGCGATGGCCGAGCTGCATGCCAAGGGCGCCAAGAACGTCCTGCTGACCCTCGGTGGCGACGGTGCGTACTTCTCCAACGGCGAGCATATCTGGTTTGCCAACCGCACCTTCGACGTCAAGCTGCTGTCGACGGTGTGCGCCGGCGATTCTTCGCTCGCTGCCTTCCTGTCCGTGTGGCACGATGCCCCCGAGCGTGTTGAGGACGCCCTGCGCCTCTCGATGGCTACCGGCGCCAACGTGGTCGAGTGCCCGGGTCTGGGCGATTTTGCCAAGGTCGATGAGTATCAGAAGGGCATTGCCATCCGTCAGGTCTGCTAATGCAACGTACGGGCCTTGGTTTCTTGCTTTGTTGAGCACCCGTCTCGGATTACCGAGGCGGGTGCTTTTTCATTTCGGTGGCAGAGCTCTTGGGATTCAATCGTGCTTGAAACGCGTTTGCGTGTGCGCCCGCTCTCGTTTCTTGCTAGACTTCTTGGAAACCATTAATCGATATGCCCGCAATCGCAGGAGGCGACAGGAATGTGCAATATTTCGCTCAACGCTACGCAGCCGTCAGCCGCCTCTTTGCGTGTGTTGCGCGCTCTCGAGGATGCTGGTCTTGAGGCCTGGTACGTTGGCGGTTGGGTACGTGACGCCCTGATGGGACGTCCCAGCCACGATGTCGACATGTGCTGCAGCGGCCTGTGGCTGGAGTCCAAGGCGGCGCTCGAGGCCGCCGGCATCGCGGTTGTGGAGTCGGGCATTAAATTTGGCGGAATCACGGCTATTTCCGATGGCGAGCGTATCGAGGTCACCACGTACCGTCTGGATGGCTTTTACACCGATGGTCGCCATCCCCAGAGTGTGGAGCGTGCCGCCTCGCTCGAGGACGATCTGGCGCGCCGCGACTTTACCGTCAACGCTATGGCCTGGCATCCCGAGCGCGGGCTTGTCGACCGCTACGACGGCCAGGGTGACTTGGAGCGCAAGCTGATTCGCGCTGTCGGCGATCCCAAGCGTCGCTTTAACGAGGACGCCCTGCGCATGTTGCGTGCGGTGCGCTTTGCCTGCCGCCTGGACTTTATGATCGAGCCCCAGACGAAGCTCGCCCTTGCCGAGTGTGCGCCGCTGCTCGATGCCGTGGCACGCGAGCGTGTGGGTATTGAGCTCGAGGGTATTCTTTCGACCGGCCACGGGGGAGACGCGATGCTGCGCTATCCCGAGCTTATTTGCGCCGCCGTGCCCGAGCTTGCCGCGGGTCGTGGATTCGACCAGCGCAGCGTCTACCATGCCTTTAACGTGTACGAGCACATCGCCCGCGTGCTGACGGTGGCGGGGGAGCTGGCGCTGTGTGACGGCGTTACACCCTCAATGAGTCTGATGTGGGCGGCGTTTTTGCACGATGTGTCCAAGCCCGAGTGTTTCACGGTCGATCACGCCGGCAGCGGACACTTCTACGGTCATCCCGAGCTCGGCGCCAAGAAAGCGCGCGTCATTATGGATCGCCTGGCGCTCTCGCACGACCTGGTGCGCGACGTGTGCCTGCTCATCAAATATCACGACAAGCCGCTGCGCCCCGAGCGCTCCTGCCTGCTCAATATGATGCGCGCGCTTTCGGGCGAGGGCGTCGACACGCCGCGTTTGATGGACGAGCTCATGGATCTTAAGCGTGCCGACACGCTCGGCAAGGCCCCGTCGTGCTTCTATTACGTTGAGACGATTGAGGAGATGCGCGCGATGTCGCACGAGCTGCTGAAGGCGGGGGAGCCCTATACGCTCAAGATGCTCGCCATCAACGGCGGCGACTTGATCCGTGCTGGAGTCAAGCCCGGGCCGGAACTGGGGCAGCTTCTCAACTCCGCCCTCGACGCCGTGATCGAAGACAACATTCCCAACGAGCGCGAAGCTCTTTTGGTCCATCTCAACTTGAATTAGCCACCCAGTTTACCTGCGTGTTCCATAACCTGCCGACAATTTGTCGGCAATTTGGAATTTCTTCTTGCGCTGTCGTTTTTTGTCCCGTAATATATTTCCTCGCAGCACGGCAGTGCAGATGTCATATGGCCCGTTCGTCTAGCGGTTTAGGACGCCGCCCTCTCAAGGCGGAGATCACCAGTTCGAATCTGGTACGGGC
>CAKUGX010000106.1 GCA_934654765.1 uncultured Collinsella sp.
GTAGTCGTGAACCATCAAATCGTGAACGCCCAAAACGCCGGGGTAGCTCATGATCTTGTCTCGAATGTGCTTGACCAACTTGGGGTCGGGCGCCTGGCCCAAAAGCGGGCTCACCGTATCCTGGATGAGCTCAAAACCACTCCAGCCGATATAGGCGCCAACGGCAAGGCCGACCCAAGCATCAAGATTGATGCGCGTCACCTGCGAAACAATTGCGCACGCCAGCACGGCGCCCGTGGCTAGGACATCGTTTTTGGAATCCTGAGCGGTCGCACGCAACGTCTCGGACTCAATGCGGTCACCGAGCTTTTGGTTGAGGCCCGCCATCCAGAGCTTAACAACCATTGAAAGCGCCAGGACTGCCACCAGGGCAAGCGAGAACTCGACAGGTTCGGGGTTGACAATTCGCTCCACCGACGACTTCACCAGCTCAACGCCAATAAGCAGCACGAGCGCCGCCACGACCAGACCCGAGAGATACTCGTAGCGGCCATGGCCGTAAGGATGCTCGGGGTCGGCCGGCTTGCCCGCCAGCTTAAAGCCCAGCACGCTCACGATATTCGAGCTGGCATCGGACAGGTTGTTCATGGCATCCGCCACAATCGAAACCGATCCCGACAGCACGCCAATTGCACCCTTCGCAGCGCATAGTGCCACATTGGCGAGAATACACACCATGCCCGTCAACGTTCCCACGCGTGCACGGTCGCCCTGCGCACGACGAACAATCCACTCGACCATCTGCATCCGCCCCCACGGTACTACCTATATATCTATTGCTCAAACGGATTGTAGTGTAGTCACTTTGTCCCCCAGATACAAAAAGGCCGCAACCCACACGGGCCACGGCCTTGGAACACGACAAAGGAATCACCCTTTGTCGCACAGGTTTATGCGCTTACTTCAGCAGCGCTCGCCACTGTTTCGGGTGAATCGGCCCCGTCTTCTGCCGCCTGCCCCTTCGCCGGCACCACGCCAAAGCAGTAGCTCAGCGCCGCAGACACCGCAAATGCCACACCGCCGGCAGCACAGCACCACAGCAGGTTCGAGATGCCGCCCGTGGCAAAGCCAATGACCATGAGGACATTCGTCATGCCGATGGTATAGGCCGTAACGTGGCCCACGGCCGCAACAAGGCCTCCGACGGCGCCGCCAATGGCCATGCACGTCAGGCACCTGCCATATTTAAAGCCGCAACCGTACAGCGCCGGCTCGCTTACGCCGCCAAGAACGCCCGAGATCGAATAGCCCAGCATGAGCGTCTTCTCGTCCTTATCCGCAACGCGGAGCGACGCACCAAAGGGCATACCCCAAACGGCGAACGTTGCCATCGTCGCGGCGATCAGGATGCACGAATCCGTTCCCACACTCATAAACTGGGCATACGCGAGCGATAGGACAACATTGCTGACGCCCGCGATCTTAAGAAACTCCCAGCCCGCGGCAAGCCCCATGAGCGTGAGCAGCGACACGATGCCACCGGAATTGCCAAGCATAAACATAAGCTGGCCCAACAGCATGCCCAGATAGCTGCCCGCCGGCGCCGTAATACACAGCGAAACCGGAACCATGACGAGTATGGTTGCAAACGGAACAAACGAAAACGCCACGGCCTTAGGGATAACGCGCTGAAAGAAGCACTCCACTCGCCATAGCACGGGCACCGAGATGAGTATCGGAATAACAGTCGTCGTGTAATCGTTGACCGGCGCGGGAAGCAGGCCATACACGGAAGTCATCGATGCCCCCGTCGCCGATGCGGCATCGACGAGCTTAAGCAGATCGGGCGCAATCAATACGCCGCCCAGCATCATGCCCAGCTGCTCCGAGCAACCGAGCTGGCGGGCGGCCGCCCAACCAAGATAAATGGGCAAAAAGTAGTAGCCGGCGTTATAGAGCCAACTGTAGAACAGGCGATAGATTTCGGAATCGGCAGACCACAGACCCAGCATGCCTTCGCCCATAATGACGGCGACGGTGCGGAACAACGCCGCGCAGACAATAAACGGCAGCGCCGCCATCATGCTTTTGGACAGATAGTCCACCACGGCCATGGCGTTTGATGAGACCGTCGTTGTAAACGAGGTGTTAGAAACTTGTGACATGGAACGCCTTTCCCAATGTGACATGCGGACTGTCCCTTTGTCACATCGTGCGGTACCGACCGATTGCGCGGTACTTTTCGTAGCGGAGGTTTGTGAGGGTCGCGTCGTCGAGCTGACCAAGCGTATCGAAGGCATCAAATGCCGAGGACATGACGGCACCGGCGATCTCCTCATGCGACAGGTCCCTATCGTCAACAATGCCGTCGATGATGCCGAGCGCCAACAGATCGGGGGCCGTGAGCTTAAGCGCCTCGGCGGCCTCATTCGCGCGCTCGGTATCCTTCCACAGGATCGACGCACAGGCCTCGGGGCTCACGACCGAATAGGCCGAGCTCGAGAGCATCAGGATGCGGTCGGCCACGGACAGCGCCAGCGCGCCACCAGAGCCGCCCTCGCCTGTCACCACCGAGACAATCGGCGTCTTAAGGCCGCTCATCTCCATGAGATTCTGGGCAATCGCCTCGCCCTGGCCGCGCTCCTCGGCACCGATGCCGCAAAACGCGCCCGAAGTATCGACCAGGCACAGAACCGGTCGGCCAAACTTTTCGGCCTGGCGCATCAGGCGACGCGCTTTGCGGTAGCCCTCGGGATGTGCCATACCAAAGTTGCGACGCATGCGCTCTTTGGTCGTGGTGCCGCGCTCTATGGCGATAACCGTCACGGGCCGCCCGTCTTTCCAGCCGATGCCGCCCACCACGGCAGCATCGTCGCCAAAGTAGCGGTCGCCGTGCAGCTCTACGAATCCGTCGAGACCCAACGAGATCATCTCGCCTGCCGTGGCGCGGTTCGCCGAGCGAGTCTGTTTGACGATTTCGAGCGCGCTTTTTGGTGCGGCCGAGCGCTTAAACAAGTGTCCCAGTTTTTTGCCGCGGCGACCCGTATGCACGATCTCATGCGGTGCCCCCAGGCCGGGCGCGTGCCCTTCGTGCAGCGCCAGCAGCTCGCCTACCGTGAGCGCAATCTCGCCACGCGGAACAACGGCATCGCAAAAGCCGTGCTCCAGCAAAAACTCGGAACGCTGGAATCCCTTGGGCAGACGCTTGTGCATGTTCTGCTCGATCACGCGCGGGCCGGCAAATGCCGTCAGGGCATCGGGCTCGGCCAGGATAATGTCGCCCTCCATGGCAAAGCTCGCGGTTACGCCTCCGGTCGTGGGGTCGGTGAGCACCGTGATATACAGGCCGCCCGCCTCGCTGTGGCGCCTAACCGCCGCAGAAATCTTGGCCATCTGCATGAGCGATGTCACGCCCTCTTGCATGCGCGCACCGCCCGAAACGGTAAAGCCAACGACCGGAAGCCCCAACTCGGCCGCGCGCTCAAAGACACAACAGATCTTCTCGCCCACCACGGAGCCCATTGAGCCCATCATAAAGTTGGCATCCATAAAGAAGAGCGCGGTATCGCAGCCGCAGATTTTGCCCCTGCCGCACACAACGGCATCGCGCTCGCCCGAACGTTCGCACGCGCTCTTAAGCTTGTCGGCATAGCCGGGAAACGAGAGGAAGTCCTCCGACGCCAGATTGGCATCCCATTCCTCAAACGTGCCCTCGTCAACCGTCATGCGCATGCGCGCGCGACCGCTCACGCGAAAGTGTTTGCCGCAACGAGGGCAGACCTCGAGGTTGTCGTGCAGGCGTGCCTCATCGATCACACGGCGGCACTCCGGGCACTTGATAAACACGTGGCGCGCGGGAAACTCGGTGCACGACTCGGTCATCGGCCCCTCGAGGACGTTGACCGTCTTCGCTTTTCTATTCATCAGCATAGAGATGCCCCATCAGATCGGTGTGGTACATGCCCGACAAGAACTCGTCGTTTGCCAGCACGTCGAGCTGA
Organism: uncultured Collinsella sp.; assembly: GCA_934654765.1. Taxonomy (GTDB): domain Bacteria; phylum Actinomycetota; class Coriobacteriia; order Coriobacteriales; family Coriobacteriaceae; genus Collinsella. The sequence goes on from CAKUGX010000106.1 coordinate 3,942, forward strand.
AGCTCGCTGTTTTCGCTCACGCCCTCAATCACGAGCTCGCCCAGGGCCGAGCGCATCTTACGTATGGCGCCGTCACGCGTGGGCGCACACACGATGAGCTTGCCGAGCATGGAGTCGTAGTACGGCGGAACTTTCGCACCGGTAAACATGGCGGAATCCCAGCGCACGCGCGGGCCACCCGGCACACGCAACGCGGTGACCGTTCCACATGACGGCAGAAAGTCCGGCGTTTCGGCATTGATGCGGCACTCCATGGCGTGGTTGCGAACCGGCATGTCCTCCTGCTCAAAGGGCAGAGGCTGGCCGGCTGCCACGCGCAGCTGCCACTTGACCAAGTCGGTATCGGTCACAAACTCCGTAACCGGATGCTCCACCTGCAAGCGCGTGTTCATTTCCATAAAGTAGTAATTGCCGTCGTCCGAATACAGGAACTCGATGGTACCGGCTCCTTCGTAGCCGACGGCACGAGCCAGGTCACGCGCCGCCTTGTGCATGCGAGCACGAATGTCGTCGTGTCCGTCGAGGCACGGCGCGGGGCTCTCCTCGATCAGCTTTTGGTTGCGACGCTGCACCGAGCACTCGCGCTCGCCGAGCGAAAACACATGGCCCTGCTTATCGGCCATAATCTGCACCTCAACGTGGTGCGCCGGCGCGACGAACTTCTCCATGTAGCACTCGCCGTCGCCAAAAACAGCCTCGCCCTCGGCACGCGCCTCGATGAACGCCTTTGCCGCATCTTCCACGCGCTCGACCTTGCGAATGCCGCGACCGCCACCGCCTGCACGCGCCTTAATAAGCACGGGGCAGCCAATGCGCTCGGCCTCGGCCGTTGCCTCCTCGGGGCTTTTGAGCAAATCGCAGCCCGGCACGATGGGCACGCCCGCCGCGGCAGCCGTTCTACGTGCGGCATCCTTGTCGCCCATGCTGTCGATCACCTCGGCCGAGGGGCCAACAAACGCCAGACCGTACTTGTCGCAGTCGCGCACGAAGCTCGCCTTCTCGGAAAAGAAGCCATAGCCGGGATGAATTGCCTTAGCTCCCGACTTTACGGCACAGGTGAGCACAGCATCGTCGTTGAGGTAGCTCTCGGCAAGACGCGGACCGCCAATGCAATACGCCTCGTCGGCAAGCTGCACGTGCAGCGCGTCCGCATCGGCCGTGGAATAAACGGCGACGGTCTTGATGCCCATATCGCGGCACGCGCGGATAACACGGACCGCGACTTCGCCGCGGTTGGCGATGAGCACTTTGTCGAACATGAAGCCTTCCTTAACTTTCGTGCATGAGTGCAAAAGACATATCGGCGCGGCAGCAAACCTCACCGTTGACGCTCGCGGTACCCGTCGCAAAGCGGAACGGCCCGCGCGCACGCGTGATGGAGCACACCAGATCCACCGTGTCGCCCGGGCGCACCGGACGCTTAAAGCGCACCTTGTCCAGACTCGTGTAGAACGGCGTCGCGCCGCGCGCCTCCTCATCGCCCATCAGCAGCACGCAGCAGTTCTGGGCGAGCATCTCGCACTGAATCACGCCGGGGACGACTGGGTTTCCCGGAAAATGCCCCTGCAAAAAGTACTCGTCGCCCGTAATCGTGATCTTGCCGTGGGCCTCGTCGCCCACCAGCTCGGCTTCGTCGAGCAAAAGCATCGGCTCGCGATGCGGCAACAGCTTCTTGAGCTCTTCTTTGTTCATGGATATCACCTATCCGATCCTCATGAGGCAGCTGCCAAACTCCACGAGGTCGCCGTCGGCCACGCAGATCTCGAGCACCTCGCCATCCGCCTCTGCCGTCACCTCGTTGAGAACCTTCATGGCCTCGATGATGCAGAGGGTCTCGCCGGCCTTGACCTTGGAGCCCACGTGCACAAACGGCTCGTCGCCCGGCGCCGGGGCAGCATAGAAAACGCCGACCATGGGAGCGGTCACCTCGGTGCCCTTGGGCTCCGGTGCGGCGGCAGGCGCCTGCGCGGCGGGTTCCGGTGCGCAGGCAGGCATGGCGACAGGAGCCACCGCCGGAGCAGTCACGGCACCCGGTATGGGCATGGGCACGGCAACCGGCTGTGCGGCGCTCGCTCGCTCGAGTTCGACCGCGGTGCCATCGGGCTCCTCAACGCGCACGCGCGTGAGGCCGCGGTCCTCCATAACATCGGCTATCTCGGCAAGTCTTTTGGAATCCATGCTCTAGCTCCTCGTATATCTACGCAGCGCGATGGCGGCGTTGTGTCCGCCAAAGCCCAGATTGGTCGAAAGCGCCCAGGTAAGGTCGGCG
>CAKUGX010000107.1 GCA_934654765.1 uncultured Collinsella sp.
GGTAAAGGTACTGGTGCCGCCGGTTTTTTCCGCAATACGGGTGACGGACTGGATACCGATCCCGTCCTCCCTCCGCTTGGAGGAGCGGAAAACGCCGTTCTTTTCGTTGACCACGCCGTCAAACGCATTTTCCACCTCGATCAGAAGGATTCGATCCGCATGCAGATAGGCGGTCAATTCGATCTGCCGCCTGTCCGGTGCGGTGCGAAGGCTCGCCTCCAGCGCATTTTCCAGCAGGTTGGACAGCACCAGACACATATCGATCTCGTCAACCGACAGTGTCTCCGGCAGGTCGAGTCTGGCGCGGAAGGGGATCTCATCGCGCTTTGCCATGGCACAGTAATAGCCGACAACACTGTCCGCCGCACGGTTTTCACAGAAGCACATATCAAGATTCGGGATGCGGGAGACGGTCTTTGCAAGGTAGCTTTTCAGGTCCTCCAGGTCGCCCGCCTCGGCCAGCGCAGAAATCTGATTTAACTGGTGGCGCATATCGTGCCGTGCCTGCCGCGCCTCCTCGATGGCGGTCCTGAGGTTTTCATAGCGCTGCTGCTGCATCGAAAGAAACTGGTTTTCCTGCTGCAGCTTCGCATTGCGGTTAAGGCTGGCTGCCATCAGCAGGAAAACCGCATTGAAGCAGAACATAAAGACCAGAAGTGCGCTGCTCAGCACAATATAGCCCTGCAGTACGCGGCCTGTCTGGAGCGTTGACTGATAGCGCGGGATCATGAAAAGATTCAAAAGGATGAACGCCAGCGGCAGGACCCAGAACACATACCAGGTCTGCGCAAAATTGTCGTCCTCGACCATCGCACGCACCGCATGTGTCGCGGGGTAATACGCGGCCAGCACGGTGATCCAGCAAACGGCGTTATAGAACACGCAGGCCCCCAGGCAGAGCCACGGTTCGTCCGGCGGCAGCTGCTGATTTCGGATGATCGCGGCGCTGACGGCGCGGGACAGGCTGTTCACGCAGGCGAACACGGCGCAGACGGACAGCGCGATCGTGCCGGATTTCCAGAGGGAGATGCGGAGCGTTCGGGTATACAGGCAGGCTGCAGCCAACGTGACCCCCGCAAGGGCAAAGGACGTGGAAGCCCGAAGCCGATAGCAGACAAGCCCGCCGCCGATGCACAGGCACGCCATCAGGGGAAAAAGCCAGGCGGCCAGCCTGCCGGGTGACTGCTTCAGATAGGTTTTTACAGGGAAATAGCCAAGCAAAAGGCCGGGGAGCACGACGAGCAGCTCCAAAATCGGACGCAGAGTATCCTTCATTTTCTACGCTCCCTTTGCAGCAGAAATTCCATAAACGCCTGCCGGGCAGGCTTTAAAAGCTCCTGACTGACATAGACGCTGCTGCCGTCTGTCATGCAGAAGGCGCCGTCCCGAAAATCCGCGGCGTGCTCCAAATTGACGATCATGCCTCTGCCGCAGACGAAAAAGCGAGGGTCCTTTTTCAGAGGCTCGGTGAACACCTTGAAGCTCTGGCGGGTGACCAGCGTTTTCAGGGCCGTCGTGCGGATGTTGATCAGATGCGCGAAATGCTCTGCCGAAATAATGTCCCGGTAGCAAAGGCGGACATCGCTGCCGCTGACCTTCACCGTCAGGACCGGCTCGGGGCGGGGGAGTCTTGCGAGCATCTCGGCAAGCAGGGCGGAAAGCTCCTCCTCGGAAAAGGGCTTCACGAGATAGTGGAGCGCACGCACCTGAAAGCCCTCCAGCGCGTGGTCTGTCGAGGTCGTGGTAAAGACCAGTAGGCAGTCTGCGTCCGTTTTGCGCAGCTCCCTGGCAGCGTCCATGCCGCTCATCCCGTGCATGTAAATATCCAGAAAGGCAGCGGTAAAGCGCTGCTCTTTTTCTGCGGCGAGAAAGCTCTCGCCACTTTCAAATTCCAAAAGCTCCGCCTGTGCGCCGCACAGGTCCAGCTGCCGCGCAAGGCGCGTTTTCAGCTGCGCGCGCTCGGTCTCAAGATCATCCACAATTGCTATTCTCATGCCGGACTGGCTCCTTTTCGGAAAGTTTCTGTTTAGATTATAGCACAACTTTCCGGCTCCGGCACGGCGGAAAAACCCGATTTCGTGCCGGAATCGGGGCTTTCGTGCCAAACGTCTTGAAAAGCGCGAGTCGTTCTGTATACTGAAAGCAGAAACAGTCAACGACAGCAGAAGGGGGGCGAAGCGCTATGTACCACATTGCCGTGCTGACAGGAAGCGAAACGCAGGAGGCCTTTTACAGAGAGCAGCTTTCACGGTTCTGCGCAGAGCGAGGTCTCTTTCCCAGGGTGGACTGCTACCGCGGGCAGGAGGTATTCTTTGAGGTCACGCGCAAAAATGCGCCGACCAACGCTGTAATTGCCCTTCCGGGTGTGGATGGGCTGAATGCAGTGGAGCACCTGCGGGCGCTTTTCCCGGAAACGCGCATCATCTGGTGCAGCGAGCTGGATTTTTCCCTGCATGCGTTCCGGCTGCGCGTAGACTACTTTCTGCTGGAGCCGATAACGGAAGAAGCGTTCCGGCAGGGGCTTTATGTATGGGTAGAGGAAAAACAACCGTCTGCTTCGTCCCGAGCGGATCACAACCAACACAGCAAGGAGGATCACCGATGAAAAAGAGAAACCCGATCTATACTGCAGGCAGCTTTCTGCTGGCAGGAGCATTGACCCTGTCAATGGCAGCCTGCAGCGGAGCACAGACACAGGCAACGGCGGAGGCCGTGCAGACGCCTTCCGCCACAGCAACACCGGCTGCCACAGCCGCACCTGCCGAGGAAGCGACCCCTTCCGCGCCGGTATCCGGTGCACTCCCCGTGAAGGCCCTGCAGCCCAAGCAGGTCGAGGAAAACCCCTACATGGCAAAGAGTGATGCGAACATCCATCACGACGGTTATAACACCGATTCAACCGATGAGATCCTGCCGCTCGGCATCTATCCGGAGATCCATGTCTCCTATGAGACGACAAACCCGAATGCGTCGCCCGCCATTTACTTTGACAGCTACGGCCATGCAGTCGTTCCGCTGCTCGGCGGCATCGCTATCCGCGATCTGAATGCGGAGGAGACAAAGACGCTCGGTTATTTTTCCCCGAAGCAGCATGACGGCGGCAGCTACCTGATCCAAAGCTCCTACACCTTCCTGGACGCTGAAAACCGCATCGTCTGCCCGACCAGCAACAACCATGTACTGATGCTCCGCGCAACGGACGAGGCGGGCAATGTCCTTCCCGAATTTGAAAAGGTGCTCGACATCGACATCAAGGCGGCGGCAGAGGCCGCGCTCGGCAAGGAGCTGACGCAGAATCTTCTTTCCGTGGTCTTTGACTACGACGGGAACCTCTGGTTCGCCACCGGCGGCTTCCGCATCTATCCCGAGCGCCAGCAGCAGGGCGTTCTCGGCTACATCGCCCACTCGGCAATCGAAGCGATCCTCAACGGTGAGCAGACCGACCTGTCGAAGGCGGTTTTCGTCTACGAGCTGACGCCCGGCGAGGGCGCGGAGAACGGCATTGCCGCCTCCAAGGACGGCGCGGTCATTCTGACCAATAAGAATTGCTATCTGCTGCGCGCCAACAACGGTGTCGAGGCTGTCTGGTGCACGCCGTACGAGAGCGTCGGCGCGAAGGTCAGCGGAGAAGGCGACAAGACCACCGGCGGCGGTCTTGCATGGGGCGGCGGCTGCTCGCCGACGCTGACGCCGAACCTTGTGATGTTCACCGACAATGCAGACCCCGTGAATCTTCTTGCGCTCGACATGAAGACCGGTGAGGTCGTGGCAAAAACGCCGGTGCTCGATGATCTGCCCGATGGCTATCAGGTGGCAATCGAGAACTCCGCAATCGTCTACGATGACGGCGCGGGCACGGTCAGCACGATTGTCTGCAACTGGTTCGGCGCGGGCAACGCAGGCCTTGCCGACCCCAACAACGATTCTTCGATCCAGAGCTACGCCAACATTTATGACCAGAACTGGCTGATGAAGGGCAATGCCATGATCGCCCCCGGCGTCGAGCGCGTGGACACCGTGAAAACCGACAGCGGCTATGAGATGAAGAGCGTATGGACCCGAAACGATCTGAGCGACACCGCGATCATGAAGCTCTCCACCGCAACGGGCTATATTTACGGCTATGTGCAGGACCTGACCACGGGTATGTGGCAGTACATCATCCTCGACTTTGAAACCGGCGAGACCGTCTTTACGATGGATGTTTCCAACAAGTACGGTTACAATAACATGGCCATCGGCATGTACACCGGCAACAGCGGAAATGCGCTCTACTGCCCCACCGGCTATCTGGAGCTGCTCCGCCTGCAGGACCGCTTTGTCTACCTGCCCGAGCTTCCGTACCGCGAGGTCGATCTCGATCAGGCGGCAAGAAATGTGCTTGCGCAGGATCAGTTTGCACAGGACGGCGGCGAAGGTACGGTTGCCAGCTGGCGCAGCACCGCGGCCATCCGCAATGTGCATCCCAACACCACGGTGGCCTTCCGCATGAACAACCTGTCCGGCAGTGCCTCCGATCTGACGCTTTACGCCTATGGTGCAGACGGCAAGCTGGCAAAGGTCGCCTCCGAGCTGTGGTCGATCACGGACGAGACCGGCGCGGCTGTCACGGAGCTGACGGACGGCGTGCTCTATGAGCTGCGCGTGACCGTCGCCGACGGCGGCGATTTCGACCTGAGCGAGACGGAAAAAGAAATCAAGCTGTCCGTTGTGCTTGGGAAATAACTCCGCTTTGAATCCGGCGTTTTGAACGCCGGATTTTTGCGTGTCAAAAAACATCGACTTTGCTATATGGTTCGCCGTTTCCTTGTGGAAACGGCGAATTTTTAGTACAAAGTACAAAGATGAAACAGCCAATGCCATCTTAACGCAATCTTAATATTCCGACAGAAAAGCTTAACACCATCTTTAAACGGGCGGCGCTATACTGTATTGTACGAAAATTCTGCTGGAGTGTGATTTCGTTGCCATCTCATCGGCGTTTAGCCTGTAAGCTCAATTACTTTCAGTCCATTATTCTGCTGTTTGCAATGGTTATCCTTATCGGGGCAGTGCTTTTGATGCTGCCAATTTCTGCGCAGGGGCATACCGTCACCCCTTTCCATGAGGCATTGTTTACGGCAACCTCCGCCGTCTGTGTCACAGGGCTGGTTGTGCGGGATACGGCTTCTCACTGGTCGGCGTTTGGTCAGGCTGTTCTCATGGTACTGATCCAGATCGGCGGCCTGGGTGTGATCACAGTCGGCGCGTCTTTCTCACTTTTATCAGGCCGACGCATTTCCCTGTCCCAGCGCGGACGAATGCAGGAGGCCATGTCCGCCCCTAAAGTGGGTGGCATTGTGCGGCTGACAGGCTTTGTGATCCGCACATCCCTGATGATCGAGGGGATCGGCGCGCTTTGTATGCTCCCTGTTTTCTGCCGGGATTTCGGTGCTCCCGGGATATGGAAAGCCGTTTTCCATTCCGTTTCCGCTTTCTGTAATGCGGGCTTTGATTTGATGGGTACCCCCGACACGCCTTTTGTCTCGCTGACCGCATACCGCGCAGACCCGGTTATCAACCTGACGATTTCCGCCCTGATCGTTGTGGGCGGCGTCGGCTTTCTGACATGGGATGACGTGCGGTGCAATCGGCTTTGCTTTCATCGCTATCGGCTGCAAAGCAAAGTGATCCTGGCGGCAACGGCGCTCTTGATCTTGCTGCCAACGCTGTACTTTTTCTGCTTTGAGTTCAAAGGCGGCCCCCTGCGGGAGCGGCTGCTGCTCTCGCTGTTCCAATCCGTAACGCCCCGAACGGCGGGATTCAATACGGCAGACTACACGTCGCTGTCCGGCAGCGGGCGCGGCCTTACCATTTTGCTGATGTTCATCGGCGGTTCACCGGGCTCTACGGCGGGCGGCATCAAGACAACAACGGCGGCAGTGCTTGTTGCCAATGCGTTTGCTGTATTCCGCAGGCAGAAAAGCCCCGAAATGTTTGGGCGGCGGATGGAAGAAAAAGCCGTCTATGACGCCGCGGCCATCTTCACGCTGTATCTCGTCCTTTCCCTGACGGGTGCATTCGTCATCGGCACTGTCGAGGGCCTGCCGCTGTCCGAATGTCTGTTTGAGACGACCTCCGCCATTGCTACCGTAGGACTGTCCCTGGGATTGACACCGCATCTGGGGATCGTCTCGCAGGGCATTTTGAT
>CAKUGX010000108.1 GCA_934654765.1 uncultured Collinsella sp.
GACGGATAGCGTCGAGCAGCGACGTCTTGCCGTGGTCGACGTGGCCCATGACGACGACGACCGGTGCGCGCGGCTTAAGGTCGGCGGGATCGTCGTAGAACGAGAAGGTGTTCTCCTCCTCGGGGGTGATGATCTTGATCTGACGGCCCAGGTCGTCGGCAACGAGCTCGACGAGGTCGTCGGACATGGACTGCGTCATGGTGAGCGGCGTACCCAGCAGGAACAGGCGCTTGATGATGTCGTTGGCCGGAACGTCGAGAGCCTCGGCGAGCTCCTGGACGGTAACGCCCTGGGAGACCTTGATGGCGTCGAGCTCCTCGGGGTTCACGCCCTGGGCCAGCGCCTCCTCTATCTTGCGCTCCTCCTGAGCCTTGGCAGCCTCGCGTTCGCGCTTCTCCTTGCGCTTCTTGCGGCGACCGGTGGACTCGCGAGAGGCCTCCTCGACGGCGGCACGAGCCTCCTCGAGGACCTTCTCACGGCTGTACTCCTCGGCCTCGCGAGCCATGCGGCTGTAGTGATCCTCTTCGTTGTTGTGACCGCCCTTGCGCTTCTTGCCCTTGCCCTGCTTGTCGGGGTTGGGGAAGTCCATGCCGGCAGCGACGTTGTTGCTGGCGTTGGTGCGATGGCTGTGCGGACGGCTCTCGGAAGCGTTGCGCTCGGAGTTGTTGTCGGAGGCGTTGCGATCGTTACGACGGCCACCGCGGCGGTCGTTGTTGCCGCCACGACGGTTACCACGCTCAGCGGCGCGCTCGGCCTTGGCCTTGTCCTCGGCGTCCTTCTTCTCCTTGAGCACGGTCTCCTGTGCGGCGATCTGGTCGAGCAGCGAACGGAAGCGCGAACCGGAGTCGGAAGCGGGAACGGCGCGGCGCTGAGCCTCGCGGGCAGCCTCCTCCTTCTCGCGGGCAAGGCGCTCCTGCTCGGCCTTCTTCTTGGCCTCAGCCTCGGCACGGGCGGCCTCCTCGGCAGCCTGAGCTGCGGCAAACTGGCGGCGCTCCTCCTCGCGTGCCTTCTCGGCGGCGATGCGCTCGCGCTCGGCCTCGGCGGCGCGTGCGGCCTCCTCGGCGGCAGCTGCCTGCTCCTCGGCCTGCTTGGCAGCCTCGACTTCCTGGGCGCGGGCCTCAATCACCGAGGCGAGCTGCTTGCGGACCATAGCGACATAAGCGTCCTCCAAGGTGGAGGAAGCAGACTTAGCGGGAATCTTCATTTCGGCGAGATGACCCATCAGTTCTTTGGAGGTCATGCCGAACTCTTTGGCCAGGGTGGACACACGGACTTTTGCCATATGACTTCACCTACCCTTTCTGGCACCTTGGGTGCCTAGAGACTGAACGAGCGTGGGATACGCGCCAGGACCCGCCCGGCGCGACCGCGCGCTAGATCAGATCCTCCGCATCATCGAAGGCGTCGGTGTCGTGGACACCGCAGAAACGGGAGCCGGGACGAGCCTGGTTGCGGCACTGGATGCCGTCCTCGGACACGTACTCGCAGCGGCGGACGTCCTCGTCCTCCTCGTCACCGATCAGGTCGGCGGCGGGCTCCTCGTGAACGGGAACGTTCTTGAGGATGTCGGCGGCAAGCGTCTCGGACTTGATGTCGATGTGCCAGCCGGTCAGGCGCGCGGCGAGGCGGGCGTTCTGGCCCTCCTTGCCGATGGCGAGGGACAGCTGGTCGTCGGGGACGATGACGCCGGCGTAGGCCTTCTCCTCGTCAATGAGGACGCGGGTGACCTTAGCGGGCGACAGGGCGTTGGCGACGTAGACGGCAGGATCGGCATCCCACAGGATGACGTCGACGCGCTCGCCACGGAGCTCGCCCACAACAGCGCGAACACGGCTGCCCTTGGGGCCGACGCAGGCGCCCACGGGATCCAGACGATCGTCGAGCGAATGGACGGCGACCTTGGAGCGCTGACCGGGCTCGCGGGCGATCGACTTGATCTGGACGGTGCCCTCATAGATCTCGGGCACCTCCTGCTCAAACAGACGACGCATGAGCTCGGGGTGGGTACGGGAGATGACAATCGGCGGACGGCTGTGCTCGCCACGGACCGGCTGCAGGTTGGAGTTGGGGTCGCGAACGTCGATGATCACGGCCTTGATGTGCTGGTTGTGCAGGTAGCGCTCGCCCATCGGACGCTCGTTGCGCTCGTTCTCGTAACGGCGCTGATCGAAGTGCGGCAGCTCGGCCTCGACGCCTTCGCGAATCTTGACGATCGTGAAGTCGGGCGTGGACTGCAGCACGGTGCCGCTGATGAGGTCACCGATGCGGCCGGAGAACTCCTCGTAGATCTGCTCGCGGGCGGAGTTACGCACGATGGCGTTGATCTCGGCCTTGGCGTGCTGGGCAGCGATGCGGCTCGTGTTCTTGGGGGTGACGTCGATCTCCTCGAACTCGGTGAAGTTGCCCTCCTCGTCCATGGAATCGTCGATCGGCTCCAGGCGGTAGACGTAGATCTTGCCGGTGGTGCGGTCGATGGTCACCTTGGCGCCCCACTCAAGATGCAGGATCTCAGCATAGCTCTTGGCGAGCGACTGCTCCAGGCGGTCGATCAGGTAGAGCTGGTCGATGTGCTTCTCCTGGCAAAGCTCCATCAGGGCGGACATCATGTCGGATGCTGCCATCTTACTTTCCTTCCTTCGCGGGCTTGAAGTCGTAGGTGGGCTTCAACTTGCACTTTTTAACATCAGAGAAATCGAGGGTAACGGACTCGCCGTCCTCGAGCTCGAGGGTCACGTTCGTCTCGGTGGCGGTGGCAATCTTGCCGGCGTACTTGCGACGGCCCTCGGTGACGGTGGAGGTGAGCTCGCAGTTCTCGCCCACAAAGCGGGCAAAGTCGCGAGGACGGCGCAGCGGGCGCGCCATGCCCGGGCTCGACACCTCGAGCGTATAGCTCGAAGAGATAGGGTCGAGCTCCTCGATCACATCGCCGACCCACTTGGTGTTGGCCGTGACGTCGTTGAGCGACAGGCTCTGACCCTCGGCACCCTCGATACGCACGCGCACGCAGGGGGCCTTGGTGGCACCCACGAGCTCGACGTCGACGATGTCGACATCGTGCTGGGGAGCGACGGCCTCGAGTGCGTCGATAATCGCCTGCTCGGTCTTGGTCTTGACCATTGCGGCACCTCCATCCATACAAAAAAGAAGCGGGGCCGAAACCCCACTTCTTTCAATTACAACTTCATTTGCAAGCAAACTATAGCAATACCTGCGCAAACGTGCAAGCACAACGCAAACCCGCAGGTCAGTGTGCGCACAGGTTCTCCACAAGAATAGGACAATTGGACCGATAGTACCGTGCGGAGCGCGCCCGAGAGCGCAAGAACGGGCCATGCGTCCCAGCCCGTCAGGCGAATCGGGCCCTATGGGCATTCCGACCTTGGGCGCGCATAGGTCAGACTGACGTTTAGGGACATTCTGCAGCAAAAGGCCGTCCGCACGCATTGGCCACACAACCTTCCAGGACCCTACGGCAAGGAGGCACCCATGAAACGTCTCGGCACCCTCTGCACGATCGCGCTCGCCATCGCAGCATGCTCATTGGCCCTGGCGGGCTGCAACACCATCAATGGCAAAACCGGTCCGTGTGAGCCAGATTCCGGAAGCACCAAAGCCGTGGAGGAAACAGAGCCCACGGAAAGCTTCGATAAAATAAACGAAGACATCGTCGACCCCCAGGGTCTGGGCCCCGAACCCCAAGAGCAGTTCCCTATCGACCTTGAAGCGGATGAGAACGTCCACGTCACCTGCATCGGCAAGGACACGGATGGCTACGGAGACGCCGTGTTGGTCTTTACGGTGACCAATAACACCGGTGTCGACATGATGTTTGGCGATGTTGACTCCTACGCCTACGTCAACGGCGTGGTCCGCGACGTGCGCATGCGCCAGCCGGTCGCCGCAGGCGAGGAAACGCGCGCCATGCTCACCTTTGTCGGCACGTTCGACGATCCGGACTTTGATGTGAACAACGACCTCAACGACATCTACCTCAACATCTGGATGTTCGAGGAGCAAACGGGCAACGTCTACTTTAGGGACCTGGTGCACATCCCGTAAAAGGCAGGGCTAGGCTAAGCGGCAAACCGATACATAAAACGAGGGACGAACCAACCGGATCGTCCCTCGTCTTTTGCATGTCAGCTTTGCGCGTGGCGCTTACTTGACCACCAGGTTGACCAGCTTGCCGGGCACGCAGATGGCCTTGACAACCGTCTTGCCCTCGAGCCACTTGGCCACGGCTTCCTCGGCGGCAGCCTGCATTTCCTCGTTGGAGGCGTCGCGGGCCACGTCGACACGGCCGCGGACCTTGCCCAGCACCTGGACAACGATCTGCACCGTGTCCTCGATGGACTCGGCCAGGTCAAATTCGGGCCAGGCAGCGGTGTAGGCATTACCCTCGCAGCCGAGCGCCTCATGCCACAACTCGTCGGCCCAGAACGGGCAGATGGGGGCAAGGACGCTCACGATGTCCTTGGCCACGCCGTAGCACAGTGCCTTATCACGGGCAGCGCTCTCAGTGGCGTTGAGGTAGGCGCTCGCCGCGTTAACGAGCTCCATGACGGCCGAGATGGCGGTGTTGAACTGGCCGCGGTCGAAGTCCTCGGTGCACTTGGCGATGGTGCGGTGACGCTCGCGATAGAGCTTCATCGCAACCTCGTCGAGCGCGGACTTGTCGAAGGTAACGTTGGCGTCGCCGGACTGGACGAGCTGCCAAACGATACGCCAGGCGCGCTTGATGAAGCGGTTGGCGCCCTCAACGGCCTTGGGATCCCAGTCGAAGTCCTTCTCGGGCGGGGCGATAAACAGGATCGCCAAACGCATGGTGTCGGCGCCGTAGGGCTCGATGACCGAGCTCGGGGGCACGACATTACCCTTGGACTTGGACATGGTGTCGCCGTTCTCGTCCTTGACCATGCCCTGACACAGCAGGTTGGTGAAGGGCTCGTCCACACTCAGCAGGCCCAGGTCGCGCAGTGCCTTGGTAAAGAAGCGGCTGTAGAGCAGATGCAGAATGGCGTGCTCGATGCCACCGATGTAGTTATCGACGGGCATCCAACGGTCGGCGGCTTCCTTGGAGAAGGGCAGCTCGGTGTTGTGCGGATCGGTATAGCGCAGGTAATACCAGCTGGAGCAGGTGAAGGTGTCCATGGTATCGGTCTCGCGCTTGGCCGGACGACCGCAGACGGGGCAAGTGGTCTCGTAGAACTCCTTGCACTCGGCGAGGGTCTCGCCGGCGCCCAGGTCCAGGTTCTCGGGCAGCGTCACCGGCAGCTGGTCCTCGGGCACGGGCACGATACCGCAGTGCTCGCAGTGGATAGCCGGGATGGGGTTGCCCCAATAGCGCTGGCGGGAAATGAGCCAGTCGCGCAGACGGAACTCGACCTTACGACGACCGCACCCCATGGCCTCGAGGTCGGCCACAATCGCAGCCTCGCCCTCGGAGTGCTTGCCACCGCGCATGCCGGTGTACTTGCCGGACTGGACGAGCGTGCCCTCGGCAGCGTGGGCGCAATCCCAATCGACGGTCTCGGCATGGAAGGTATCGATGGTCTCGCCGCTGGCCTCGACGGCAGCGCGGTCGTCATCGTCCAGGATGATCGGCACGATGGGCAGGTCGTACTTGCGGGCGAACTCAAAGTCGCGCTGGTCGCCGCAGGGAACGGCCATAACGGCGCCGGTACCATAGTCGGCCACGACGTAGTCGGCAACCCACACGGGGACCTTCTCGCCGTTGACGGGGTTCACGACATAGCGACCCGTAAAGGCGCCATGCTTCTCGAGGGTGCCCTGGGCACGCTCGACGGCAGAGATATGCTTGGAGTCCTCGATGATCTTGGTCACAGCCTCCTCGTACTCCGTGCCCTCGACGAGCTCGTGCAGACGGGCGTACTCGGGAGCCAGGACAAAGAAGGAGACACCGAAGAGCGTGTCGGCACGGGTGGTGAAGACGGTGATCTTACCCTCGTCGCCCTCGATGGGCTCGCCATCCTGGTCGCACAGGGTAAAGTCGACCTCGGCGCCCTCGGAGCGGCCGATCCAGTTGGCCTGCATCTGCTTAACGCGCTCAGGCCAGCCGGGGAGCTTCTCCAGGTCGTCGAGCAGCTCCTGAGAGT
>CAKUGX010000109.1 GCA_934654765.1 uncultured Collinsella sp.
GCCAAGAGGAATTACGGTTACTGGTACAGCCGGGGACTTGCACCCCGATTCTCCCAAACGCGCAGGAAAACCGCGCATTCGTGCGTCTCCGCACCACCATCTAGGCCATCGACTATTACCGTCAATATGGTAGCACGCAAAAGGGCCTCGCACGCAGGCGAAGCCCAAGGTAAAAGCTATTGTTTGCGATAGGAAAATGCGGTGACGGTCGCAGCCCCTAGTGCTTGCCGCCGTGACTGTTAAGCCAGATATTGCGGCCCAGCATAAGCGCCAGCACCAGCGCGCTCACGTAGCCCATAAAGCCAATGACCGGGATACCAAACACAACCGGCTCGATGCGCGCGTAGTACACCACCGACGAACCGATAAACAGGCCGGCGATAACGATAGCCATCGACATGCGGTCGATAATTCCGCCCAGCTGTCGCAGCGCCTTATCGCTGCTCATGATCTGCGTGTTCACCTTAAGCTGGCCGCGCGTGAGCATACGCGAAGCCAAGCCCAGATACTCGGCTGCCTCGAGCGAGCCTTTTGCCGCGCGATAGCTGCTCGCGGCAAGATCGCGTCCCATATCACGCACGCGCGCATAGGTGCTCTTCTCGTTTTTGATATGCGTCTGGATGATCTGGATCATGTTGACGTTGGGCATGTACTCGGTCAGCAGGCCCTCGAGCGTCACCATGCCGCGCGCGAACATCGTCACCACGCTCGGCAGCTCAACATCGTTCTTGCGCGCCAGGTTCACCAGCGAGGTCAAAAACTCGCCGATATCCAGGTCCTTAAGATCGAGGCCCGCAAAGTCGGCAACGATAAAGTCCAGATCGGACAAGAAGGCCGAATGGTCGAGCTCGGCCGAATCGCCGCGCGTCACGGCAAAGCGCATGAGCGAATCCTTGAGCTTGGGCACGTCGCCCTCGGCCACGGCGAAAATCATGTCCTTTACGATACCGCGGTCGTGGCTCGACATGCGCCCGACCATACCCAGGTCGATAAAGTAGACGATGCCGTCCTTGAGGATGATGTTTCCCGCATGCGGGTCGGCATGGAAAAAGCCGTCATCGAGCACCTGCGTCGAATAGTCCTCGACGATCGCGGCGCCAATCTTCTCCAAGTCGTAACCCTCGGCCACCAGGCGCTCGGGATCGGCGATCGAGATGCCGTCGACGTAATCCATGACCACGACATGCTCGGTACACAGATCTAGGTAGGACTTGGGGCACGAAACGCCGCGCACGCTCTTATGGAACTCATAGAAATCGTTGAGGTTTTTGGCCTCGGCCAAAAAGTTGGTCTCCTCGCGAAACGAGGCCCACAGCTCCTCGACGACGGCATGCAGGTCGACGAACTGGTCGGTGTTGACGAACTTAGAAACGATGCGCACCACCGAGCGGATGATGTCGATGTCCTGCGCCATTACCTGCTGCGCACCGGGGCGCTGCACCTTGACGGCCACGTCCTCGCCCGTCACCAAGCGGGCGCGGTGCACCTGCGCAAGCGACGCGCTGCCAAGCGGATTGGGGTCAATCGCGTCGAACATCTCTCCCAGGCGCTGACCGTACTCTTCCTCCAGGCAGCAGAGCACCACCTCGTACGGCACGGGCTCAACGTCGGAACGCAGGCGACGGAGCTCGTCGCAAAAACGCTGCGGCAGAATCTCGGAACGGTTGGCCAAGATCTGCCCCATCTTGACGAACATGGGCCCGAGCTCTTCGAGCAAGCGACGCAGACGCACGGGCGTGAGGTTGTCCCACACGCGGTACTTTTTGACCAGGCGGACGATTTGCCCAATGCGCTCGCGACGACCGGCGGGCGTGAGCTGATACTCATCGCACGGCGCCATGGCATCGGGCTCTTCGGGCACCATGTCCACGGCACGCGGCTTCTTGCGAGCGCCCGAGACGGCGGCCTCGACCTCGTCGACAACCGCCGCCTCGTCACACAAGGGATCTTGATTGTTGTAATCGGTGGTGGAATCTGCCATCTGCGCTGCTACTCGGCCTCTTCGGCATCCTCTGCATCGTCGGGCTCAACGGACTCGACGGGCACCGAGGTCACGTTGTCCTCGACCGAATCGACGATGTCGCGCACGTGGGCCAGGAAGGCCGTGCGCTCGGGGGCGGTCATGACGCGGACGCGGGCCAGGATGAGCTCGTCGAGCACGCGCTGGGCCGCGGTCTCGCCCTGCATGCCCAGGCGCTCAGTCAGGTCGGAGATGGTGCCGCCGGCCTGCTCGAACATGTCGGACACGCTGCGGGCGATATCGGGGGTGTCGGCGTCCTTGCGCACCTGCTCGCCCTTGGCGTTGAGGTCGTCAAGGACCTTCTTGCCACCCTCGACGGCAACGGCAGCAGCGCCAAAGCCCACGTTGATGGCGCCGTTAACAAGCTGATCGAATTTCATAACCATGGTTGGCTCCAATCATGAACAACTGCATTGGCCTTCTTGTACCCAAGATTGTGCGAAAGCGACAAAGCGTTTTACCTCACGTTGTCGTTCATCGCGAAGGAGTTCTTCATGGCACAGCTCGTGGTGTAGAGGACCTTGCCCAGCAGGGCATCGGTCTCCACGCGCACGCGCTCGGCGAAGGCCTCGTTGGCGCGTGCCAGCTCGGCAGGCACCTCGGCTTCGGGCAGGGTGGCAACGGCGGCGTCAACGTCATGGAGCTGCTTGTGGCCCATGCCGCCGACCTTCTCCTGGTAGTCCTCAACGGCGCGGCCGCACTCATGGAAGCGGACGTCGGCCAGGGCGCCGATCAGGCGATTGGCCCAGTAAAAGTTCTCGGAGGTCACGCGGGCCTGCGTGTCGGCGTAGTACTCGGGCATGGTCTCGACGTTGGCGTACAGCGGGACCAGCGCGTTAAACGAGTTGGAGCCAAAGGCCATCCACTGCACGGCGCGGTAGGCCGGCTGCGCATAGGGGCGCAGCTGCAGCACGGCGAGCTGGCTGTTGCGGTTAATCCCGATGGGACGATAGGCGCCGCGTGTGGCGGGCGTACCCTTGCTGCCGTAGCAGTCGTACTCCGTGCCCTGGTAGTGGCTCGAAAGCACGTACTTAATGTCCTCGATGGTCACCTTGCGCTCGGGCACGCGGCTCCAGGGGATGTCGTCGCTCTCGGGCGTAAAGTCAGCGTCGGGGCCATCCCACACGTCGCTGGGGTTGAGGCAGCGCTGCATGTACCAGGCGCGCGGCGTGTTGTAGACATGGTCGCTGTCACTGTGGGAGCCAAAGGCCTCGCGCGGGTTGAAGACCGTTGCGGGACCGTCGCCCTCGACACCCAGCGTCAGGTCAAGATGCCACTCGGTCATCCAGGCGCGCAGGCCGGAAGAGCACATGTGGTCGGCCTGGTCGCCCTCGGCGTCGTCCAGGTCAAAGCTGTCAATACCCAGTTGGTTGGGCATGGTCACATAGGCGTCGTCGGGCACGCGCTTGGCAATCCAGTGGTGGCCGCCGATGGTCTCGAGCCACCAAATCTCGTCCACGTCGCTAAAGGCGATACCGTTGTTCTCGTAGGTGCCGTAGCGCTCGAGCAGATCGCCCAGGATACGCACGCCGTCGCGGGCAGACTTGGCGTACGGCAGCACCAGGGTCACCATGTCCTCTTCGCCCAGGCCGCCGGGCTGCGCCGGGACGTAGCCGTCCTCGCCCTCGTTGCCCTTGGCGGGCACATAGTCCACGAGCGGATCGGCGCCGCGGACGCGCTCGTTGGTGGTGAGCGTCTCGGTTGCAGACATCCCGACGTTGAGCTCATTGAATCCGGCCTCGGCCCAGATGCCGTGACCGGGGATGACATCGGGAACGCTCGTGTAGCGCATGGGATTATCAGGCAGCTCGATGGTCAGATGGCTCAGAACGCTCGTGTAGACGCGCGGCTGCTCGTCGGGGTGCACCACGCGCATACGCTTGGGCTCAAACACCCCGTTGGACGAGTCCTCGTTGCGGGCAACCAGCGTCGACCCGTCATAGCTCGCGTTCTTACCAACCAGAATCGTTGTGCACGGCATGCGCATCCTCCTTGAGCGAAGAAATCAAACGGTAACAGTGTATCGCTTCGACGCAAAAAGGGCGAAACCACAGTCGCCACGACCCCCTCGCAACCCCTGTGGTCAAAAAATGCCAAATATGAGTACTGTCACCAATTTAGTAGCAGCGATTTGCTCAAGTTCAGACGCTAGAAATCCCCACTTGTCCAAAAGCTGAGTGAAGTAATTCCCCAAAGGTCCAATAAAAGAGACTCCCTAACGATATTTAATATCATTAGGGAGTTAAATCAATCTCAATAATATGTAACCAACAAGGCAACAGTACTCATATTTGGCATTTTTTGACCACGGGGTATCTAACCAACCCCCTAAACAGCCGCGGAACGCCTATTTCGCCGCGCGTTCGGCCGCCTCGATCACGTGCTTGGCGAGAATCGCCGTCGTCACGGCGCCCACGCCGCCCGGCACGGGCGTAATCGCGCCAACAAGCGGCTCCGCGGCATCAAAATCGACGTCGCCCACCAACTTGCCGGCCGCCTCGTCCCAGTTAATGCCCACATCGATGACCGTCTGGCCCTCACGGACCGCATCCGCGCCAATCGTGCGCGCACGTCCGACCGCGGCGACTACAATATCGGCAGCACGGCATTCGACAGCAAGGTCGCGCGTGTGCGTATGGCACGTCGTCACCGTAGCGTTGCGCGCCGTAAGCATGGCGGCAACAGGACGGCCAATTACCAGTGAGCGACCGACAACGGCAACTTTGGCACCATCCAGTTCCACGCCATAGTGATCCAGAATCGCCAGCACGGCTTCGGCCGTGCAAGGGGCAAAACCCTCGCCGCGACCCGAAAGCGCGGTAAGCAGCGAAGCTGGCGTCATGGAGTCAACGTCCTTGGCGGGATCGAGCGCCGCAGCGACGGCGCCTTCGTCAAGGCCGGCAGGCAGCGGACGGAACATCAGGCAGCCATGAACACTCGGATCGGCGTTGATATCCTCGATGGCAGCAATAAGCTCGTCTTGCGAGACATCGGAAGGCAGCAACACGCGACGAGCTTCGATACCAACCTTTTCACAGCGTTTGAGCGCGCCGCGCTCGTAGGACAGGTCGTCCTCGCGCTCGCCCACACGGACGATAGCCAACGTCGGAACAACGCCGCGCTCGCACAGCGCAGCGCAGCGAGAGGCAAGCTCCTCAGTCAAAGCTCGGGCGACGGGAGCACCCTTTAGCAGTTCGGCCATGGCTATCCCCTCTTCCTTGCAGCGTCGGCGGCGCGGCGTGCCAGCGCATCGGCGCGCGGTAGCCACGTATCGAGCAACTCGTCACATGCGGCCTCGAGCTCTTCGGCACGAGCGCGATCCTTCATGGACGTGGTGTTCGCAAAGAGCGTCAAGCTCGCACCCTGCATGGCGGCGCGGCAAAAGACGGCACCGCACGCCACATCGGACAGCAGCTGGCGCGAACCCTTATCGGCCATGTCCTCGAGCAATGCCAGCGCACGGCCGCAGGCATCCATGATGCGGTACGGCGGCATGGCGGCCACATGCAGCGCATCCTGAATCGCGGCGGCACGTGCGGGGTCATCGCGGGAAATACCGTACGCCGCCGACACCTGCCCATACGCGCTAACATCCTCGGCGACCAACTCGACAAGTTCCTGGGCCAACTCATCTGCCTGGGCAAATGCGCGCGTCAGGTCGCCAGCGCGATCAACAAGCGCGGGGTTGGTTGCCCCGTAACGCGCGACCATCCCGCACAGCGAGGCACCCAGCGCGCCCACAAAGGCGCTCGCGCTGCCGCCGCCGGGAACCGGCTCGCGCGCGGCCAGTGCCTCGGCAAAATCGCGACAGGTTTTATCCATCATCTCTTGGCTCATACGCATGCACCTTCAAGTCATATACATCGGTCGGGTGGCAGCCGCCTGCCGACCGTATCGATCACATAATGGTGCTAAGTCTAGCCCATAAGCAGACGAGCGTCAGCGTACCTGGCCATCGCGGATTTCTATGGCACACGATAGGCGGCGGCAACGCAAACATGGGACACATGGCCCACCTTTCGAGACTC
>CAKUGX010000110.1 GCA_934654765.1 uncultured Collinsella sp.
CATCTGAGCAATTCATCCCAAATGGACTCGGAGACAAGCCCACCCATTTGGGATGTTTCTAACAGACCAGGGTAGTCTTTTTGGGACGGGGCTTTTTTGACTACTTTTCGCGAACGCAAGCGCTCGGCGAGCCGTCGCGCAAGGGTAGTCAAAAAAGCCCCGTCACAAAAAGACTACCCCAAAGTTGGCTGTGAGGTGGTTAGAACGAGAGGTTGTCGTCGGTGTTGGCGGCTTCGCCGTCGGCGAGCACGTCGTTGCCGTCGACATCCTTAAGGAGCACCGAGACCTTCTGCTCGGCATCGGCCAGGCGGGTACGCAGGCTCTTGAGGAGCTCGACGCCGCGGGTGTAGCTCTCGAGCGACTCCTCGAGTTCCATGTCGCCCGACTCCAGGCTGCGGATAATGAGCTCCAGCTCCTGCGAGGCCTGCTTGTACGTAAGCTGCTCGACCGGGGTCTTCTCTGCCATATCTGTTTCCTTTCCTAAAGGTCTATCACCATAAAACGCGGTTTACTCAACCGTATCGACGGTTGCTGCCACGTTACCATCCGCCATACGCACGCGGATGGCGTCACCGGGCTTAAAAGTCTTAGCGCTCGTAGCCACGCCGCCATCGCTGTATGCGATGGAGTAGCCGCGGGCAAGCACCTTGAGCGGTGACAGGGCATCGAGCGAGGCCGCTGCGCGACCCAAGTCGGACGCGGGTTTGCTCAACATCGTGCGTCCCTGATGCTCCAGACGGGAACTCGCGAGCGTGAGCGCATGGCGCTTGCCATCGAGCCCCGAGGTGCTTGCGACCAAGCGCTCGGGCAGACGCTCGAAGTTGGAGCGGAAGGCACCGACCGAGTGCGCAATGGCGCCCGACAGGCGATCGGCCGTCAGGGCAAGCTCCGACTCGCGACGCTCAACCATAAACGTTGGATCGTTGAGGCATGGGCGACACGCAGCAGCATCGAGCGCATCACCCAAGCGAGCCGTATAGGTATCCCAGGCACGGCGACCGCGCTGATCGAGCATCTCCAGGTCGACCTGGGCCGACCCAATCATCGATGCCATCGCGGCACCCAGACGCTGATGGCGCGCCTCGAGCACATCCTCCAGCTCTGTCATAGCCGGTGCCACGGATTCTGCCGCTGCCGTGGGCGTGGAGGCACGACGGTCGCTCACCATATCGCAGATCGAGGTATCGGGCTCATGGCCAATACCGGTCACCACAGGCACGGGACAGGCCGCCACCGCGCGAGCAAGCTCTTCGTCGTTAAAGGTCATAAGATCCTCGAAGGAACCGCCGCCACGCACGAGCAAAATGCAATCGGGCGCCGGCGTAATGGCAGCGGCGCGGCGCAAGCCTTCAATAAGCTCGGCCGGCGCACCCTCGCCTTGGACCTTGGCACCCACACAGACAAGCTCGACGAGCGGGTTGCGACGGCGCAGCGTACGCTTGACGTCGTCGATCACAGCGCCCGAAAGTGAGGTGACGACCGCCACGCGCGAGCAGAACACCGGAATACGGCGCTTGCGAGACTCGTCCATCAGGCCCTCGCGACGAAGCTTCTCGGCCAGCTGTGCCACCTGTTGACGCAGCAGGCCCTCCCCCGCCAGCGAAAACGAGCGGGCGACGAAGCTCATGCGGCCCGTGGGCTTATAAAGGTTGAAGCTGCCTTTAAAGCTCACCTGCATACCGTCGCGCAGATCGAAGGTGCGCTTAAGATAGGCGCCCTTCCAGATGATGCAGTCGACGGCGGCCGAGTCGTCCTTGATCTGGAAGTAGCAGTGCCCGCTTCGGGCATTGGGGCCACGGAAACCCGTGACCTCGCCCAGAACGCTCAGCTGCGGAATGGCATCGAGCGCGCCGGCGGCGATCTCCACCGCCTGGCTCACGCTGAGCTCTTTGCGCTCCTGTTCGTCCGCCCCGTCGAACTCGGCGGAAACGGCATTGCCGGTTAGATTCCAGCCTGCCACGCAGCCTCCTTTCGTCATCATGCGACAGGACTCCGGCCCTGTGCAAATTCAAGTCCAACACATAGTACAGCGCCGCGGGGACACAGATCCCCGCGGCGCCCATCGAGCCAATTTGTTATCGGTTGGAGTTTCTGTTGTAACGAGCCATAAGGTAGAGCAGCTGAATGATCGAGGTAAGCGCGGCTGCCACATAGGTAAGCGCGGCTGCCGTCAGCACCTTCTTGGCACCGTTGACCTGCTTGGAGCTCATTCCCGACTGCTCAATGTAGGCCACAGCGCGGCGGCTGGCATCTATCTCGACCGGAAGCGTAACCAGCTGGAACAGCACGCTAAACGAGAAGAAAATCAGTGCGAGGGTCGTGAGCCCCGCGATGTTCATGAACAGGCCCATAAGCAGCACGATCGTCCAGGTGTTCTGGGTAAAGTTGACGACGGGGACCAAAGCGGTGCGTACCTTCATCATGGCATAGCCGCTTTGACGCTGCGCGGCATGGCCTGCCTCGTGACAAGCGACAGCAACGCTTGCGACCGAGCCGCCCGAACGGTTGGAATCCGACAGATACAGGTTGTTGTCCTGCGGGTTGTAATGGTCAGTGAGCTCACCGGCGACACCCTTGATACCCACGGCATTGCAGCCGTTGGCGTCGAGCATGCGGCGAGCGACCCTGGCGCCCGTGTCGCCGTCCGAGCGAACCTTGGACCACGTCTTGTACGTCGAATTGATATAGCTCTGCGCGGCAAGGCCAAGCACCGTGCAGACAAGAACAACCAGCAGGTACAGCGGGTCGATACCAAAGCCGTATCCATAGTAATAGGGCATGCGAATTCCTCCGAATCGAGTTACACGTTGGAGGCATTTTACCCACTCAGCAGACTAGGCTTCCCTATAACAGCTCAATCTTTCCGTCCTTCACGGTGAGTCCCATATTGCCCGAAAGCAAATCGTCCAGGCGCGAGCCCACGAGCTCAAAACGCCAGCCTTCGCGCAGGGGGCTCTGCTCGGGATGCTCAATATAGTCGGCCAGGTCATCGCGCGAGGCAATGACCGAGGTCGCCACTCCCGAGCGTTCGGCAACCAGGCGGATGAGCGCGTACATCAGGTCCGTCACGCTCTCCAGCTCCGGCGAGATCTGACGGTGCCCGCGCACCATGAGCGGCAGGCGATCGTGCGGGCAGCTCGCGCCGCGCTTGATGGCCATGAGCGCACCGTCCACGTCGCGCTCCCCCAGCTGATCGGTACCGCGAATGCTACGGAACTCCTCAACGCGCACGGGATTGCGCTTAACGAGTGCAAGCAGCGTGTCATCGGACATGACCCACTTGCGCGGGATGTTACGGCGCTCGGCGCGATCCTCGCGCCAGGCGGCGAGCTCGCGCGCGATGCCCAACTGGTGACGGCTGCACGAATTGATGCGTTTGACCTTACGGAACGCCTCGTGGCGATCGGCGCGATAGTGCGACTCGTCAGCCAGCGGGCGCAGCTCGTCGAGCACCCAGTCCACACGGCCCAGTTCGCGCAAGCGGCTCATCATCTCGGTATAGGCGACGATCAGGTACTTGACGTCATCGATCGCGTACTCAATCTGCTTGTCGGTCAGCGGACGGCGCGACCAGTCGGTCAGTGACTCGGTCTTGGGCAGCGAGACGCCGCAAAACGTCTGCACGAGCGCGCCGTAGGAAATCTGCTGGCGCTCGCCCAAAAAGGCGGCGGCCACCTGCGTATCAAAAATAGGACGCGGCAGCACGCCTACGGTATGGAGCATGACCTCCATGTCCTGCGAGCAAGCATGGAACACCTTGGTCACGCTCTCGTCGGCCATAAGCTCGGCCAGCGGCGACAGGTCGTCGATCACCAGAGGGTCGACCGCGACGCTCTCGGCAGGGGTGGCAATCTGAATCAGGCACAGACGCGGATGGAACGTGCGCTCGCGCAAAAACTCGGTATCGACGGCAATCGCGTCGAACTCGCGGGCGCGCTGGCAAAAGTCGAGTAGAGCCTGATGTGTGGAAATGTACATATCAACCCATCGAATAAGGTTAGGCCCGAAAAACACGGGTAGGATATCGGCATTGCCTTACAACTATACTCGGTTAGTCACAGAACGGGAACGTAAGTATGCGCTGCCTTATCATCCACAACCCGGCATCGGGCCCCAGCTCAGATGAAATCTTCGCATTCACGCACGCCCTCGCGCAGGGCGGCGACGAGGTCGTGATGCGCTTTATCGGCGACGGCATGGAGCCCGAGGACGCCGTGGCAGACGTGCGCGAGTTCGATCGCGTGGTGGTCTCGGGTGGCGACGGCACCGTCTCCAACGTGCTCGACCAGATGCGCGGATGCGGCGTCCCCACACTCGTCTTCCCTTCTGGCACGGCATGCCTGTTCTTCAACAACATCGGCAATGCCCCCGAGGCGGCGGCACTCGCCAAGGCCTGCCGCGCCGGCCGCACGGTCAAGGTCGACATGGGCGAGCTCTTTTGGCTCGACGAGGACGGCAACGAAAAGCGCCATGGTTTTATCATCATCGCCGGCTCGGGCTTCGACGCCGAGATCATGATGAAGGCCGCCCCCACCAAAAACGACATCGGCGAGATCGCCTACTTCCTGTCGGCGCTTGCCACGCCCAATCCCACAGTGGCGCACTTTTCGATTGAGCATGACGGCATTGTCGAGGAGCTCGACGGCATCTGTTGCATGGCAGGCAACACCTCGGTCATCCAAAACGACATCAACCTGTTCCCCGACTGCCGCATGAACGACGGCATGGTCGACATCGCGGTCATCGAGCCCGTGCGCACCGTGCAGCTGCTGCCCACCGTGATCACTGCTGCGCTCGACCCCGCCGGCAAGGTGCTCGGTCGCCCGCAGTTCAAGATCATCCAGACCAAGGAAGCTAAGATTACCTGTACACCGTCGCTGGGCATGCAGTTCGATGGCGAGATTATCTCCAGCAACTCCGGCGTCTTTGGCGCCCGCGCGCTTCCGCAATGTCTCGACCTGATCGTCGACGAATTCTCACCGCTTGGTAAATAGGAGGACCCCATGAACGACAATCCCCTGCTCGGCTTTATCGTCATTGTTCTGGCCATGCTCGTCGGCTATGCGATCAACGTGATCCACCGCCGGAAGAAATAATTCCACATTGGTATGATATTCATCCAATTATCGTCTCCCCCGCTGTTTATGCATTTGCCAAACAGCGGGGGATTTTTCATTTCGGTATTTCCAGACGCTTTATCCAGATGCAGTAATTGCAGGGCGTCTTTATTTGGCTAAAGCTACAAACTGAGTATATTTAACCGCTCATCGCATATTTCATTACGCTTATCGAGTAAGCATTTTTCATAGATGAATATTGTTTCCGATTCGTTACGCTAAGGGAGTGTCTTTATTGGCTGAAGCCCTCTGGCGACAGAGGGCTTTCGCACGCTGGGAGGGAATATGAGGAAAACTCACCCCGTCAACGCGCTCAAAAAGCTTGGCATAGGCCTCGCATTTGGAGCTGCAACCATCATGTCCATGCCGATATCTGCGCTCGCCTGCACGCAGATGTACATGGGCAAAGATCTAACGGCCGACGGCAACACGTACTACGGCCGTGCCGAGGACTTTGATACGCGTTACCTCAAACACTTCGGCATCGAGCCCTCACATGGTCCCGGCTATATCTACGGCTCAGACGAGTCCAACTTCACATACACCTCGACCAAGACCACGTATCGTTATAGCTACGTGCGCGATCATCCTTCGCAGTGGCACGGACGCTGGGATGCCTACTCCGAGGCCGGCATCAACGAAATGGGCGTATCCTGCTCTGCCACGCTAAGCACCAGTATGAATGCAGATGTCGAAGCCGTGGACCCTCTGACGAAGGGCTTGGGTGAGTATAGCTACGCGGGCGTCATCTTGGGCGAAAGTGCCACGGCCCGCGAGGGCGTCAAGCTGATCGGCAGCCTGATCGATAAGCAGGGCGTCTGCTCCAACGACCAGATCATCATCGCCGACAACAACGAGACCTGGCTGTTCGCCGCGCTTTCCGGCCATCAGTGGATCGCCATGAGGCTCACTGACGATATC
>CAKUGX010000111.1 GCA_934654765.1 uncultured Collinsella sp.
CGCCGGAGGAGTTCCGGAGCCGGGCCCTTGCGGCGTAGTCGCTATTTATTCAGTCCAAGTTTCGGGGTGCAGTTCACTGTCCCCTTTGTGGTGGTTTGAGCGTTAAAAGTGAACGTATCGCTACTTGGAGAGCTCGTCAGCGAGGACCTCAATCTGGGCGCGCGAGGCGTCGTTGAGCGAACCCAGGACGGTCACCTTGTTCTGCGACAGGGTGATGTCCTTCATGCCCTCGAGCTCCTTGGTCATAACCTTGGCGGCAGCGGGCGCCCAGGAGCCGGCCTCAACGAGTGCCACCGTACGGTTCTGATAGGCGTGCTCGGCAAGCGTGTGGATAAAGGTGCTCATGAACGGGAAGATCTCGCCCTGATAGGTAATGGAGGCAAGCACCAGACGGTCATAGCGGAACGCGTCCTCAACGGCCTCGGCCATATCGTCGCGAGCTAGGTCAAAGACGGAAACCTTCTGGCCGCGGGCCTCGAGCGCAGAAGCGAGCTCCTCGACGGCGGCCTTCAGGTGGCCGTAGACGCTCGCGTAGGCGATGGTGATGCCCTCGTCCTCGGGCTGATAGCTCGACCAGGTGTTGTAGGTGTCGAGGTAGTAGTCCAGGTTCTCGGTCAGCACGGGGCCGTGGAGCGGGCAGATAATCTGGATGTCCAAATCGGCGGCCTTCTTGAGCACAGCCTGCACAAACTTGCCGAACTTGCCGACGATGCCAAAGTAGTAACGACGTGCCTCGCAGGCCCACCCTTCCGGATCCTCGATGTCGTTGGCGCCAAACTTGCCAAAGCCGTCGGCACTAAAGAGCACCTTGTCGGTGGCCTCGTAAGAGAACAGCACCTCGGGCCAGTGCACGTTGGGGGCGCCGACAAAGGTCAGGCTGTGGCCGCCCAGGTCGAGCACGTCGCCCTCTTTGACGACCATCTTGCGCTCGGGATAATCGGTGCCAAAGTAGTTGACCATCATGCGGAAGGCGCCCATGCTGGCCACAATCTGCGCCTGGGGATAGCGCTCCATAAAGGCGGCGATGCCAGCGGAGTGATCGGGCTCCATGTGATGGACGACCAGGTAATCGGGCGTGCGACCGTCGAGCACGGCTTCGATGTTACCGAGCCACTCGTCGACAAAACCGCCGTCGACCGAATCGGCGACAGCGATCTTTTCGCCCAAGATAACGTAGCTGTTGTATGCCATACCGTTCTCGGACACATCGTACTGGCCCTCGAACAGGTCAATGTCGTGATCGTCGACGCCAACGTAGCGGATATCCTTGGTGATCTCCATCAGGCAAAGCCTCCTAGATAGACAAAAGAGCCCGTCTATCATAGCACTCGGCTGCATCCCAACAGCTATCTGCCGGCATCCTTACTGATTGTTATTGAAATGCGATAAATCGCCGTTTACCAGCACAAACTATGTGCGCGGTATCGCCGTGCTATGTCGAATGATGAGCTGGCCGGGAATACGAATGGCAACGGTTTTGCCCACCGTACCCGCCTCGGGAACCGCATGCTCGAACACCTCGCGCCCACGCTGATGCAAGTCAAATCGAACAGTCGTGAGCTCGTTATGTGCGACAAAGTCGTCGAGCGAGTCATCGACGCCCACCACGCTCACGTCCTCGGGCACGCGCAGACCGCTATCACGCAGCGCTGCAATGGCGCCGTTTGCCATCTGGTCGTTTGCCGCGTAAATCGCCGTCATGGTGCGGTCGTGCTCGGCCAGATACCTGCCGGCCTCGTAACCACTGTTGGCTGACCAGTCGCCCTCGAGCGGCTCTGCCGGCTCGATGTGTTTACGCTCGAGCGCATCCTGCCAACCGGCGCGACGAAATTGCTCGTCGACCGAGAACGACGGGCCACCAATATAGCGAATCCGCTCGTGTCCCAGCTCAAACAGGTGATCCATAAGCAATAGCGAGCAGCCGTAATGGTCGGAATCGACCGTGGTCACGCGCGGATGCGCGTACATGGTAACGATGACCGTGCCAATGCCCGGCAGTGGATCAAACGTCTCAAAATCGGGCGCCATGCGGCTCATGCCGATGATGATGCCATCGACCGGCAGGGCCGCCATGCGACGCGTGGCTTCGGCAAGCGAAAACTCCTCGGTCTTGGACATCTCGACCAGCGTGATGGCGCAATTATGCTCGCGAGCAGCGCTGGCGATGCCGTCGATCATTGAGAGGTTGCCAAACTTGGTGACATCGTTGATGCACAGGCCGACCGAATGGTAACGGCCATCGCGCAGCGAGCGACCGGCATAACTCGGACGAAAGCCGAGCTCTTGCATCGCGGCCTGCACGCGCTGGCGCGTCTGCTCGTTAACGTTGGGCAAGCCGTTGGCGACGCGCGAAACCGTCTGCTGCGAAACGCCAGCAGCGCGGGCGACGTCGGCCATGGAGACCGGACGCGTACCTGTATCGTTGGACGGGCGCCTTGCCACTGGATCACCTTCACCCTTGCGAGATCTGAATAGCGTGAATGCCGGCCCGGGCAGAAATACACCCCGCGCCGAGGCCCGCTATCGTCGGACGCATGTTAACGTACTCTACTTTTTCCATCTGCATCTCTTCTGCTTTATAAGTCCATACGGCAGTACCGTTCACGGCTGAATTTCTACCGATTACCAGATTCTCAAAAAGTGACAAGCGATGTGTTATGAGTACGTTAACATAGCCCGTAACGTGCGGTATCGTGAACACTTGGTTCATGCCGCTTCAAGTTGTTAACGTACTCATAACGACGCAAAACTCACCCGTGCGCGCCAAGGAAAGGACTCCCATGACCACCCCCGACGAAAAGACATTCGCCACGCTCACCAAGCTGTTTGAGGAGGAGTTTGGCCCCATCGGCGACCGCCAGGTGCTCTACGTGCACGCGCCCGGCCGTTCCGAGATCAGCGGCAACCACACCGACCACGAGGGCGGCCACGTCATCGCCGGCTCGCTCGATGTCTCCGTTGACGGCATCGCCGTGGTGGCCGACACCAACAAGGTTCGCGTCGCCGACGAGGGCTATCCTACGTTTGAGATCACGCTCGACACGCTGGATATTCAAGAGTCCGAGAAAGGCACGTCCGCAAGCCTCGTGCGTGGTATGGCCCACGAGGTCGCAGCGCTTGGTGTTGAGCCCCAAGGCTTCGACTTCGCCTTCACCTGCTCCGTTCCCTCGGGCGGCGGCCTTTCCAGCTCCGCTGCCGTCGAGGCCGCATACGGCCGCGCTATGGAGACGCTCTGGGGCGCGCCCGCCATTGAGCCCGTCGCGCTCGCGCAGATGAGCCAGCGCACCGAGAACAACTACTACGGCAAGCCCTGCGGCCTGATGGACCAGGCTGCCGTGTGCCTGGGCGGCCTTGCCTACATGGATTTTGAGGACCAGGCTCAGCCTAAAACTCAGAAGCTCGAGCTCAACTTTGAGGATCACGGCTATGCGCTCGTGCTCGTTAAGGTGGGCGCCGACCATGTGGCAGCTACCGACGACTACGCCGCCGTTCCGCGCGAGATGCAGGATGTTGCCGCCGAGTTTGGCAAGGCGCGTCTGTGCGAGGTCGACGTTGCCGACTTTGACGCCAAGCTTCCCGAGTTGCGCGCCAAGCTGGGCGACCGCGCCTGCCTGCGCGCCGTTCATTACTGGTACGAGAACGGCCTGGTCGACAAGCGCTGGGCAGCTCTTAACGCCGGCGACATCGACCAGTTCTTGGTCCTGACGCGCGAGTCCGGCGCCAGCTCCGCCATGTACCTGCAGAATGTCGTTGCCAAGCTGGGCTCCGAGCAGCCTTCCATGTATGCCCTGGCGCTGGCCGAGCACGTGCTCGACGGTCGCGGCGCCGTTCGCATCCACGGCGGCGGTTTTGGCGGCACCATTCAGGCCTTCGTGCCGCTCGACCTGGTCGACACCTTTATCACCAAGATGAACAGTTGGCTGGGCGAGGGTTCTGCCCGTCACTACGCAATTTCTGACAAGGGGGCTTACGCGGCATGGCTGTAATGACTGATGTGCGCGAGGCCGCGCAGGGCCTGATTGAGTATGCCATCCATCGATCGATGATCGGCCAGGACGATCGCATCTGGGCCTACAACACCATTCTGGAGTGCATCGGCGCCACGGGACCCGCGCTCGACATGACCTGGGCACTGCAGACCGAGAAGATTTCGCTTCTGCACCCCGATACCCTCCCCGACTTTGATCTGGAGGGTACGCTCGCCGCGCTTTCCGAAGCCGCCGTTGTCAACGGCGCCGCCGAGGACACGGCGTCGGGCCGCGACCGCATCGCCATGCGCATCATGGGCGTGCTTATGCCGAGGCCTTCGGTTGTAAACGAGGAGTTCAATGGGCGCATGGGCGTCAACGAGCCCCGCGCCGCGACCGACTGGTTCTACGGTCTGTGCTGCGACGCCGGCTATGTGCGCCGCGCCGCCATCGCGCGCAACATCAAATGGAGCACCCCCACCAACTGGGGCGATCTCGAGATAACCATCAACCTGTCCAAGCCCGAGAAGGACCCGCGCGACATTGCCGCAGCCGGCGCCGCCAAGAACACGGACGAGAAGTATCCTGCCTGCCAGCTCTGCATCGAAAACGAGGGCTATCCCGGACGCTCCGCCGCAGCCGACGGCGGCGCTCACCCCGCTCGCCAGAATCTGCGCGTTATCCCCATCCAGCTCGACGGCGAGCGCTGGGGCTTCCAGTACAGCCCGTACGCGTACTTTAACGAGCACTGCATTGCCATGAGCTCCGAGCATCGTCCGATGCACGTCGATTGCAAGGGTCTCTCCTGCCTGCTCGACTTTGTGGACCTGTTCCCGCACTACTTTATCGGCTCCAACGCCGACCTGCCCATCGTGGGCGGCTCGATCCTGTCGCACGACCACTTCCAGGGTGGCGCGCATGAGTTCCCGATGATGCACGCGGCCGAGGTCTCGCAGTTTAGCGTGCCCGGATTTGACCAGGTCACCGGCACCGTGCTGCAGTGGCCGCTCTCGGTGCTGCGCCTGCGCTCGCACGACCATGCTCAGCTGCTCGATGCCGCCGAGAAGATTATCCTGGCATGGCGCGAGTGGACCGATGAGTCGGTTGGCGTCATCGCGCTCACAGCGGATGGCGTGGCCCACAACACCGTGACGCCCGTCATCCGCCGCGTCGACTCCCGCGGCAATGCCGGCGGCGAAATCTACGAGGCCTACCTGGCGCTTCGCTGCAATATCACGACCGACGAGCACCCGCTGGGCGTATTCCACCCGCATGCCGAGTACCACCACATTAAGAAGGAGAACATCGGCCTGATTGAGGTCATGGGCCTGGCCATTCTTCCGCCGCGCCTGGTCCCCGAGCTCGGCGCCGTCCGCGAGCACCTGCTGGCCGCCAAGGTCGATGCCAGCTACGACCTTGCCGGCGCGCTCGAGGGCGATGATCTTTGCCGCAGCCACGCCGCATGGGCCGAGGACATTTTTGCCCGCCGCGCCGACGAGCTTACGGCGGATAACGCCATCGATATCCTGCACGAAGAGGTCGGCGTGGTGTTTGCCCACGTGCTCGACAACGCTGGCGTCTTTAAGTGGGACGAAGCCGGCCGCGCCGCCCAGCAGCGCTTCATCGACTCGCTGTAGCACGCGGCCTCGGACGCCTGCGCTCGACAAATAGCGCCCACACGACAACGGCGCCCGCCGGCAACATCGCCGACGGGCGCCGTTTTTTACTACCCCGAATGAGCGTGGAAAATCTCCCACTTTGGGCTCGGATGGGCACCAAAAGTGGGAGATTATCCACGTTCATTTTGTTAGGCGGCGTAACGCTTAAAGTTCGGTGACTTCCACGCTGTTGTAGACCTCGTCCCAGCGGTCCATGACCAGGTGGCCGGTCTTGGGGTCCATGGCGTTGAGCTTGCCGCAGGTATTGGCGGTCTTGAGCACGGTGACATCATCGGCACCGGCGGCGATGGCGTGCGCAAAGCCGGCGATGGTCGAGTCGCCGGAACCCGTCGCGTTGACAGCGGCGATCGCGGGCGTCTTGGCGCGGAACGCACG
>CAKUGX010000112.1 GCA_934654765.1 uncultured Collinsella sp.
GAGCAGGACTGTCCGAGCAGGGAGCAAACATATGCTCCGCCACCCGGACAGGTCAGTCTGCTAGCAGGTGGGGTACTCGCCCTCCCAGACGATGCGGCGATACTGGTCGGGGTCCGTGTCACCTTCCGTGGAGAAGCAGAGCACGGAGCTCGTCTTATCCAGGCCGATGAGCTCCTTGAGCTCGGCGTACTCGGGATCGAGCATGAGGGTCTCGACCAGACCGGTGGTCACCGCGCCAGACTCGCCGGAGATGACGCGCGGGTCGCCCTTCTCGGGAGCGCCCAGGGTGCGCATGCCGCGAGCGGTGACCCAGTCGGGGCAGGACACGAAGGCGGTGGTGTGGTTGCGCAGGATATCCCAGCCCAGAATGTTGGGCTCGCCGCAGCACAGGCCGGCCATGATGGAAGGCATGTCGCCGTCCACGATGCGCGGGTCGCCGTCGCCGGCGGCAGCGCCCTTGTACAGGCAGGCGGCAGGCGCGCACTCGACCACTACGAAGGTGGGCGGGTTATCGGGATACAGATTGGTGAAGTAGCCCACCACGGCGCCGGCCAGCGAGCCCACACCAGCCTGGACAAAGACGTGCGTCGGGCGGTTGATGGCCATCTCGCGCAGCTGCTCGGCAGCCTCGGAAGCCATGGTGCCGTAGCCCTCCATGATCCAAGACGGAATCTTCTCGTAGCCCTCCCAGGCGGTGTCCTGAACGATGACGCCGCGCTCGCAGGCGTCGGCCTCGGCGGCGGCCATGCGCACGCACTCGTCGTAGTTAACCTCTTCGATGGTCACCGTGGCGCCCTCGGCGGCGATGTTATCAAAGCGGGGCTTGGTGGAACCCTTGGGCATGTGCACGACGGCCTTCTGGCCCAGTTTGTTGGCAGCCCATGCCACGCCGCGGCCATGGTTGCCGTCGGTGGCAGTAAAGAAGGTAGCCTGGCCAAAGTCCTCGGCCAGCTGATCGGAGGTCAGGTAATCGAAGGTGCAGTCGGCAACGTCCTTGCCGGTCTCGTCGGCAATGTAGTTGGCCATGGCAAACGAACCGCCCAGAACCTTAAAGGCGTTGAGGCCAAAGCGATAGCTCTCGTCCTTAACGCACAAGTTGGACAGGCCCAGGCGCGCGGCCTGGCCATCCAGGCGGGCAAGCGGAGTGACGGTGTACTGGGGGAACGACTGGTGAAAGGCGCGGGCCTTCTTCACGTGGTCGAGGCTCATGATTCCCAAGTGCTTGTCATCGCTCTTGGGCATCGTGTTGCCCGCCCACTGGATCTTATCGGCCATACGGTGAACTCCTTAAGTTCTCTCTTGCCGGCCCCCGCATACGCGTTTCAGCCCATTCCCATTCATGCGACTGAACTTTTATGTGGATGCCAAACAAAAAGTTTGTTAGCACTGTTCTATCACACTTTTTGATTGGAAAACCTAACAAATTGTTTGTTGCCGTAATCGGTACCTTTTCGCCGCCGAACGGTCACATAACACAGCGACGCTTTCGTTATTTGCGAACAAGTGGGGTTTATGGCACAGTGAGCCCAAACTAATTTTTAGGAAGGCACCCATGACCCCCGCACAGATTGAGTTCTACAAGCGCCTTGCACACGGCCTGGCGCTCCAATTTGGCCCCAACTGCGAAATCGTCGTCCACGATCTGGAGACCGATGACGTGGACCACTCCATCGTAGTGATCGAAAACGGCCACGTCAGCGGGCGCAAACTGGGTGACGGCCCCAGCCATATTGTGCTTGAGTCCATGCACGAGGGCACCACCGACGTGCACGACCGCGAGCCATACCTCACCAAAACCGCCGATGGCAAGCTGCTCAAGTCCTCGACCATCTTTATCCGCAACGACGAGGGCAAGCCCGTCGGCATTTTGGGCATTAACTTTGACATTACGCTCATGAAGGCTTTTGAGCGTTCGCTCGACGCCTTTACCGGCACCGGCGGCTCGGGCTACACCGAGCCCGAGCCCATTACCAAGAACATCGGCGACCTGCTCGAGGACCTGCTGCACGAGTGCGAGCAGTTTGTGGGCAAGCCCGCGGCGCTCATGACCAAGGACGAGCGCATTCGCGCCATTGGCTACCTCGACCGTCGCGGCGCCTTCCTCATTTCCAAGTCGAGCGAACGCGCCTGCGAGTTCTTTGGCATCTCCAAGTACAGCTTCTATAGCTACCTCAATGAGGCCAAGGCGGCAGCAGGCGACAAGTAGGCACTCGCCTGGATTGCCCCTCCCCTTTTGGGCGCGAGTTCTGGAAAGCATGAATCCAAGACCGAGCCGCTTGGAAAGTTCCATATAATCGTTGTCATTAGTATTTCGAAAGGGTGGAACAGAATGGCGTTGAGCAAGGCATCATGCTCCGGTCGCGGATTGATTCCGGCAATTGGTGGACATGTGCACCGCATGTTCGATGAGGGTGAAGACGACCTGTTTTCGCTGAGCCTTGACGACGTGATGGATGATCGCCCGTGGACCGCCGACGAACTCATGGGCGGTGGGGCTCGCCCGTCAAGCCCCAATCCCGCACTTGCGCCTAAGCCCGCATCTGCGCCGACTCCCGCGCAGCCGCCTGTTTCGACGCCCGCGTCTACGCCCGCACCCATTTCGGCGCCCACACCCGCTCCCCGCCCCGCAAGCGACCCGTCCGAGACGGCGGCATTTCTCGCTGCGGCGACGCGGAGCAAATCGGCCGACAGCACCGTTATGTACAGCGCCCAGCAGTTGCCCGTTCCTGCGGCACGCAAGTCTCCGGTCACAAGGCTCGATGAGCCCGTTGCCCATCAGGTTGCCTACGATTCCTGGGCTGCAGCCGATCTGGATGAGACCTCTACCGGCATGCCGGCGCTCGACGTTCCAGTTAACCCGCTTTTTGCCGCCAACGCGAGCGCCGCGGACTATGAGGGCGGTGCGGCATATTCCGATTATTCCGATGGCTATGCTGGCACCGATCGCATCGAGACCGAGGATTATGGCACCGCATCGAGCGATTATCTCAACGATCCGTACGCTGCCACGCCTGCACCGGAATATGACCCGGAGGCCGCGTCCGCGCCGGCGTATACCAAAAGCACGGGTGAAGAGCGCTTCGCCGATTATTACGCCGAGGAAAAGGCGCTGCGTTTTTCGGAATTTCCGCAGGCAGTCAAGGTTGCCTTTATCGCCATTGTCATTGCCCTGCTCGGTGTCATTGCGTTTGAGGGATTCCGGCTGTTCTCCGGCCCCACCCAAGCGGAGTCGGAGACCCAGCAAAAAGAGGACGATGACGAGTACCTGGACATCAACACCCTCAAGGGCGACCCCAACGACGGAGACGATGAGTAGCGAGAGCTGAAGGCGGCCGCAGGATCTCGCATCCAGCACCGGCTTCTAAGTGCTGTCTTGTTATCCAGCTACACTTTTCCGGATAATTTGCCTATCGAATTTGACACTTTTCCGTACTTTTAAACGGCTGATTTCGACACTTTTCCGGATGAAAGCCGAATAATCACTTGGGAAACCAACGCCATCCGCGCGTCATTTCGCGGATGGCGTTGATTTCTGTCCGTACACGTTGATAGACTCCATCGTGCCCGCAAGGAGCGGGCGTGTTTTATCCAGAGTCGGGGTAGAGAGTTGGCTCCACGATCCCGACGCCAACCGGCCAAGAGGCACGGTGGCCCTGCCAACATCGATGAAAGGAGTCCGTATGGACAATTTCTCTGTGCGCAGTGAGCGCAACTTCCACAACCTGATCGTCAAGCCAAAACGAATGCATCTTCTAGACGAGCCGAGCGGCTACACCTCGGCTTTGGTGAAGAGCAGCCTCTCCCACCAGATGCGTTTTACGGTGCAAAAGCTCGAGGAAGAGCCCTGTGCTGCTGGCAACCCACATGTTCTGCAGATCAAGCTACTCGGAGACGACTCGCGCGAGCCGTCCAACTGGAAGCTCTTCGCCGACGGCGCATGCATCGCGAACGGTTCAGGAGAATTTGCCCGTGAATGCTTCTGCGAGGGAGCCGAGGTGTTCCTGGACCTGTGCGGCGACGCCGTACGCGCGGCCGAGCTGCGTCAGTGGAGCCAAAGGGAGTACGAGCTGCTGAGTGCCGTGCGCGGGATTGCAATGATTTAGAAACAGAGCGGTGGCGTTATCGAACTGTCGACGCCGCCGCCTCCCCAACGCCCGTCGTGCTCAACGATCAGATCGACCTCAAGGCCCTTCTCATCTCGGAAATAATGAACACTGTTGTCGACACCGCCGTAGGTGGAAAGGAACACGCGCACGTCGCGCAGGATGAGATTCTCAAAGAGCATCCCCAGCGTTTGCATATCGCCAAGCAGCCGCTCAGGGGTAGCCCCCAGCAACGCCGCCGCAAGTGACGGGTCACAGAAGTAGCGCTTGGGGCGCACGCGAACGCGGGCCTTCGAGCGCACATACTGGCCTGCTCTCTCGCGCAAGCTCGTCCGAAAACCCAAGGTTTGCAGGTCACCGCTCCTGCAGCACCAGCGGGCGACGTCATCCTGCGAAATTACGCCATTCTCAATGCAGTTTTTACGCCGTTTTCATTGTAGGTTTTACGCTCGGCATCCTTGGCGCGGCGCTTGCTCAACCACCGGACCAGCGAATTGCCCGGATTCTGGGACGTGCTTTCCGCTCCAGGCCTCTACCGGAAAATGCGTCCCACTCTGAGGCCGAAATCTGGGATGCGCTTTCCGCCAAAGGGAAAGCGCGTCCCATTCCGAGCATCACATCAGAGCGCGCTTGGTTATCTCCGCTCGCACATCTCGGCAAACGAGATCAGCTTGACGTCTCCCCTGCTATCCGCGGCATCCCGACATCCCTGCGTAAAGCCGCTTTTTGAGAATAGTGCATAGCTTTTTCGTTGCCGTCTAAAGAGCTCGCTTCGGTGCACGAGCTTTTGCAGCACGTCTTCGCCCACCGGTTCATTGCGCCATTTGCACTCCGCAAACAGAGCAGTGCCCTCGCCATCGTCAACAATTAAGTCGATTTCTTCCTGCGTATGCGTGCGATTATCCGTCCCCCACCAGCGCCCGACGCTCGCCGGAACCACATCGAGCCGGCCTGCGCGCGCGAGTTCGTACACATATTGCCTGCATATAAGCTCAAAGACCGTACCCATGTAATCCGATACGTGCGACTCAATGCGTTTATACGCCATCTCGGCCATATCGTTTTGAATCAGCCCGATGTTCTGCGGAACAAACTTGTACCAGAACCTAAACATCTGATCGCTCAGCAGATACACGGCTCGCTTATTGCTCGTCTCGTTTAGGGGCAGCTCGCGCTCGACAATCCCAAGCGACGCCAGCTTATCCACATAGCTCTTTACATTGCTCGCAGGGATTCCCGTAGAGCTCGCAATCTCCGAGATCCTCGAGCGCCCCTGAGCAATTGCTTGCACGATCGCATCATATTGCTCAGGATTGCGGCACTCTTGCAATAGCAGGTTACTCGGCTCCTCAAAGAGATAGCCCGTAGGAGTAAGAAAAAGACGTTTGATGTTATCCTTGAGCGGTGCGGCAGGATCGACTTTCTCGATATATGCAGGAATGCCGCCCGTCATGCCATAGCAAACTGCAGCATCTTCGCGACTCATGCTCTGCCACAGGCCGAGGGTCGTCGTAAAATCGAGCGGCATGATCTTAAACTGGGCCGTACGCCTACCGTATAGCGGACTCTCGTAGCCCAACACCTGTTCCTCCATAAACAAAAGAGACGAGCCGCATAGGATCAGCATGAGCCTGGTCTCTTTGTACAAGTGGTCGATCTTGTCTTGCAGCAACGAGCTGATTTCGGGATTCGATTGGGCGAGATAGGGATACTCGTCAATCACGACAACCAAACGTTCCGTGCGAGCCATGGTGGCCAATGCATCGAACGCTTCGTCAAAACTACGAAACGACACGTCTGCGGCACCAACCGAGCCTGCAAGTATCGCCTGGCTAAAGCCGTGCAGGTTTGCTTCCGCATTGGTACGACGAGCTTGAAAGTAAATAGCCTTCTTGCCTTGGATGAACTCTGTGATAA
>CAKUGX010000113.1 GCA_934654765.1 uncultured Collinsella sp.
GGATGTCGATATAGGGAAAGCCCACGTGGCAGGCCATGGAGCACATCTTGCCGCGGTCGCGGTCGAAGTCGAACACATCGCCCGGCTTGTGACCGTGATGGCAGCGGCATGCGCCCAGCTGGTCCACGCAGCTAATGCGGATTCGCGGGCGCTTGCCGCGTGGCGCGCCGAGCGGCTTACCTTCGCCCGCGGGCTCGGCGCTGCTCTCGCCGGCGTTACTCATGGTCGATCACATCCAGGCAGGCCTCGATGGGCAGGCCGGCAGACTTGTCCTCCTGGTCGGCATTGCGCTCGATAAGCTCGGCCACCACGCGCATGGCGTCGGCCGTTGCGCGCTGCAGACTCCAGCCGGCCATAACGCGGCCGATGAGCACCGCCGAGAACGTATCGCCCGTACCCGGGAAGTAAACTGGGATCAGCTCGAAGGGAATCATGAAGTACTCGCCCGCCACGTGGTCGTAACCGATAACGGCGTTCGTGCCGTCGACCACAGCACTCGTAATGACCACCGACTTGGCACCCAGCGCGCGCATGGCGTCCACAAGGACGCGGGCTTCGTCGGGCGTGATTTGCTCTGCAATAGGTGTATCGGTGAGCAGACAGGCCTCGGTGTAGTTGGGAACCGCGTAGTCGGCGCACTCGAGCAGGTGCCTCATGAGACCGATCGTGGACTCGGGCACACCGGCATAGAGCTTGCCGTTGTCGCCCATGATGGGGTCGACGAACACCTTGGTGCCCTTTTGCGCGCGACGGTGGCAGAAGTCCGAGATGATGCGCGTCTCTTCCTCGGTCACGATGAAGCCGGTCGAGATAGCGTCGAACTCAAAGCCAAGCTCTTCCCAGATGGCGAGGCTCTGACGCACGTACTCGGTGGTGTCGTGGATATAGAACTTGGGGTAGTTGAGCGTATCGGATACCAGCGCCGTCGGCAGGTTGTGGATGCGGTAGCCCATGTGCGACAGCACCGGCAGCATGGCGGAAAGTGCGACCTTGCCGTAGCCGCACATATCGTTAATCAGCAGCAACTGAGTATTCTTCATGAGGGTCTCCCTTGTTTCGGGCGCGGCGCGGCAGCGCCACAGTGCGACTAAGTGTAGCGCAGGGGGCGTTGCGAGCGGAGGCGAGCAGTACGAAGGGCAAATTGTTGCGGAAAGGTTTCGAAAATGGGAGGCAAATCGCGGCGGTAGCAGCACAGTAGCTGCCATCTATTTACTACCTTTCCAAAACTATGCCGGATTACTACGATAAACCGCCAGTCTCCAACCACAACGAATTGCACTCCAGCAAAACCGCAGGTAGACAGCTTGTGATTTTCCGAAAAACAATGCCGTGGTCTGAGATTTCGAATCCATCGTAGTAATCCGGCATAGTTTTGGGCAAAGCAACTTCGAAAGGGTGTCACCGCAGCCCAAAATGATCCGTTTTCCTCCGTCCCCCACGGATCACTCAAATGCCAACCGAGGCAGCACCGCAGATTGAGGACGGACAGCGAAAGCGTTCCTAAGCGAGCAAGGTGGCGCGAAAGAGGAGGGCATAGGCCTTGTGGCCATGCCCGACGATTGAACGCCAGATTGCCGCTTAGGAACGTTTGCAGCGTCGAGCCGTTACGCGGTTTGGTAAAACCGCGTAATCACTAGTTTGGTACCTTGACATTCATTTCTCATGCTCCTAGATTGGTTAGGCACAAAACAATTCCACTACCTAACTAAAGAAAGGAGCAACACTAATTCATGTGCGATGAACCTCTTAACCTTTGTTCGCACGAGCCCGGCGGCGACCCGTCACAGCCGGCGGATGCACCCGAAGCGGTTAGCTCAGAAGACAAGCTTGCCAAGCGCATCCTCAATGGCCTGGGCTTTTGCGGCCATTACATGCATTTTCATGGCGGAGGCGTGTCCGGCAAGGCGCCCATTATCTGCCTGCTGGCCAAGCAACCCGGCGGCGAGATGTCGCAGCAGGAACTCGGCATGCACTTCGACCTCAAGCCGGGGTCGCTTTCCGAGATCCTGTCCAAGCTCGAGCTCAACGGCCTCATCGAGCGCAGCCGTAACCCCAAAGATCGACGGCAACTCACCATTCGCCTGACCGAAACCGGCCGAGAAAACGCCCGCATCGATCAGGCGGCCCGCATTCGCTTTAGAGAGCAGGCCTTTAGCGCGCTCACCCACGACGAGCGCGAGGACCTCGCCGAAATGCTCGAGAAAATCC
This sequence comes from uncultured Collinsella sp., assembly GCA_934654765.1. Lineage (GTDB taxonomy): Bacteria > Actinomycetota > Coriobacteriia > Coriobacteriales > Coriobacteriaceae > Collinsella. Next base: position 2,209 of record CAKUGX010000113.1, read on the forward strand.
GCGTAACCTGGGAGGAACTGGATGATTAAAACCCTTATGGGCAGCATCCGCGATTACATGAAGGTCACGATCGCCACACCGCTGCTGGTGCTTGGCGAGGTAATCTGCCAGATGATGATCCCGTTTATCACCGCCGACATGATCGACGCCATCAAGGACGGCACCGCCGTTACCGAGATGCTGCCCACCGCCGGCCTTCTGGTGCTCATCGCGCTGACGTCGCTCGCCTTTGGCGCCGCCGCGGGCATCACCTGCAGCCATGCGAGCTGCGGCTTCGCCAAGAACCTGCGTCACGACCTGTTCTACAAGATCCAGACGTTCAGCTTTGCCAACATCGATGAGTTCTCGAGCTCCTCGCTCGTCACCCGCCTCACCACCGACATCAACAACGTGCAGCAGGCCTTTATGATGATCATCCGTATCGCCGTGCGCGCGCCGCTGGTATTGATCTTCGCCTTTACCATGGCGTTTATCATGGGCGGCAGCGTTGCCATGGTCTACCTGGTCATCATTCCGCTGCTGGGCTTTGGACTGTTCTTTATCATCTTTAAGGTGCGCCCCATCTTCTCGCGCGTCTTCCACAAGTACGACGCGCTCAACGAATCCGTTGAGGAAAACGTCACCGGCATGCGCGTGGTCAAGAGTTACGTGCGCCAGGACTACGAGAAGGAGAAGTTCGCCACCGCCGCGCGCGACGTCCAGATGGACTTCACCCGCGCCGAGAAGCTGCTCGCCTTTAACAACCCCATGATGAACATCTGCGTCAACGGCGCGTTCGTCGTCATCATCTACCTGGGTTCCAAGCTCATCATCACGAGCCAGGGCACCCTGTTCGACGTGGGCCAACTCTCCTCGACCTTTACCTATGGTTTCCAGATTCTCATGAGCCTGATGCAGCTGTCGATGATCTTTGTCATGGTGACCATGGCCGACGAATCGGCACACCGCATTACCGAGGTGCTGGCTGCCGAGCCCACGATCGCCGATCCCGCCGAGCCCGTGCTCGAGGTTGCCGACGGCTCCATCGACTTTGACCACGTGAGCTTTAAGTATTCCGAGTACGCGAAGCGCCAGGCGCTCGACGATATCGACCTGCATATTAAGAGCGGCGAGACCATCGGCATTATCGGTGGCACCGGCTCGGCCAAGTCGACGCTCGTAAACCTGATCGCCCGCCTGTACGATGTCACGGAGGGCACCGTGCGCGTCGGCGGCGTGGACGTGCGCGACTACGACCTGGACGCGCTGCGCCACCAGGTAGCCATGGTGCTGCAGAAAAACGTGCTGTTTAGCGGCACCATCGCCGAGAACCTGCGCTGGGGCGACCCGAACGCCACCGACGAGGAAGTCCGCGAGGCCGCACATCTGGCCTGCGCCGACGAGTTTGTCGACGGCTTCCCCAAGGGCTACGACACCTGGATTGAGCAGGGCGGCACCAACGTTTCCGGCGGTCAGAAGCAGCGCCTTTGCATCGCGCGTGCCCTGCTGCGTCGCCCCAAGATCTTGATCCTGGACGACTCCACGAGCGCCGTCGACACCAAGACCGACGCCAAGATCCGCGAGGGCCTGGCGAGCTATCTGCCCAACACGACCAAGCTCATCATCGCCCAGCGTATTAGCTCCGTGCAGGATGCTGACCGCATCATCGTCATGGAGGGTGGCCGCATCAAGGACATCGGCAACCATGACGAGCTGCTCAAGACGAGCGAGATCTACCGCGAGACCTTTACCTCGCAAAACAAGATGAGTGCCGAGGGCGAGGAGGCGGCCGAGACCGTCGCAGCCGACACCGAGGCATCCGCACCGCAAGCTCAGACCCAGGAAGGAGGCGAGGCACATGAGTAAGGCAGCTACCGCCGAGCGCGCACGCAACCGCAAGGGTGGCACCATGACGCGCCTCATCAAGATGCTCTTTGGCTTCTACCCGGTGCTTTTGCCCCTCGTCGTCGCCGGCGTGGTGCTCTGCGCCATCATCAATTCCATCGGCGCGACGTTTCTCCAGAGCGCGCTGCAAGTCATCAGCGAATCATGGCAGTCGGGCGACTGGACGGCCGCGCAGCCCAAAATTCTGAAGCTTGTGACCACCCTCGGCTGCATCTACGCCGTGGGCGTCGCGTCTTCGCTCTTCTGGAACCGCGCCATGGCCGTCATCACGCAGGGCTCGCTCGAGAAGCTGCGCGAGAAGATGTTCAACCGCATGCAGGACCTGCCGATCCGCTACTTCGACACGCACCAGCGCGGCGACATCATGAGCCACTACACCAACGACATCGACACGCTGCGCCAGATGATCAGCCAGTCGCTGCCCAACCTGCTCATGACGATCATCGTCATCGTCACCGTGTTCTTCATCATGCTGTACTACAGCGCGTGGATGTGCCTGGTCATCATTGCCGGCGTCGCCTTTATGACCTTTATGACCAAGCTGCTCGGCTCCAACTCCGCGCGCTTCTTTATCGCGCAGCAGGCCGAGCTCGGCGTGGTCGAGGGCCATATCGAGGAAGTCATGAACGGCCAGAAAGTCGTCAAGGCATTCTGTCACGAGTCCGCCGCCGAGGCCGATTTTGACGAGCGCAACGAGAAGCTCTTCGAGGTCTCGCAGAAGGCCAACATGTACGCCAACATCCTCATGCCGATCCTCGGGAACCTGGGCGACTTGCTCTACGTGCTGGTCGCGCTGGCAGGCGGTATCTTCCTGGCGCTGGGCGTGCCCAACCTGAGCATCTCGGGCCTGCCGCTCTCGATCGCCGTGGTGGTACCGTTCCTCAACATGACCAAGCAGTTCTGCGGCCAGATCGGCCAAATCTCGATGCAGATCAACGCCGTGGTCATGGGCCTTGCCGGCACCGAGCGTATCTTTGAGCTGCTCGACGAAGGGCCCGAGGCAGACGAGGGCTACGTGACGCTCGTCAACGCGCAGGTAAACCCCGATACCTGGGAGCTCGAGGAGGCCGACCACCACACCGGCATGTGGGCGTGGAAGCATCCGCATCGCGCGACCGGCGAGATTGAGTACGTGCCGCTACGCGGCGACCTGGTCATGGACAACGTGGACTTTGGCTACACGCCCGACCACGAGGTGCTGCACGGCGTGTCCGTATACGCCAAGCCGGGCCAGAAGGTCGCATTTGTCGGTGCCACCGGTGCCGGTAAGACGACCATCACCAACCTCATCAACCGCTTCTACGACATCGCCGACGGCAAGATCCGCTACGACGGCATTAACGTCAACAAGATTCGCAAGTCCGACCTGCGTCGCTCGCTGGGCGTGGTGCTGCAGGACGTGAACCTGTTCACCGGAACGGTGATGGACAACATCCGCTACGGCAAGCTGGACGCCACCGACGAGGAGTGCATCGCGGCGGCCAAGCTCGCGGGCGCGGACGACTTTATTACTCGCCTGCCCGACGGCTACGACACCATGCTCACCGGTAACGGCGCGCAGCTTTCGCAGGGCCAGCGCCAGCTGATCTCGATTGCACGCGCGGCCGTCGCCGATCCGCCGGCGATGATTCTGGACGAGGCCACGAGCTCCATCGACACCCGCACCGAGGCCATCGTGCAGGAGGGCATGGACAAGCTCATGGAGGGCCGCACGACGTTTGTCATCGCGCACCGCCTGTCCACCGTGCGCAACTCCGACGCGATCATCTGCCTGGACCACGGCCGCATCATCGAGCGCGGCAACCACGATGAGCTCATCGCCAAGCGCGGCTACTACTACCAGCTCTATACCGGAGCGTTTGAGCTAGAGTAGGCCCCGAGGATGCAGAAGGGCCTCGCGTCCCATAGG
>CAKUGX010000114.1 GCA_934654765.1 uncultured Collinsella sp.
AGGTCCAGCTCTCGCTGGCACTGGAGCTGCCGCCGCCCGACCTGATCGTGGCCGAGGGCGGCAACCTGACCCAGTGCAGCGCCATCAGCCGCATGTTTGGCCGCAAACGCTGTCTGGCGCACCTGCACGGCCAGACGACCTGCACCCCCGTGATGGACGACATCTACGGCGGCGTGCTTGCGCTGAGCGATTTCATCCGTGAGGATTACCTGCAATCCAGCACCCTTGACCCACAGCGGGCCTATATTCTGCACAACTGCATTGACACGGCCCGCTTCTGCCCCGGCCCGGCATCCAAAACGCTGCGCGCGCAGCTCGGCTTTACCGACGAGGATTTCGTCGTGCTCTACTGCGGGCGGCTCGACCCGGACAAGGGCATCCATAAGCTGATGGAGGCCATTGCCGCGCTGCATGAGCCGCACATCAAGCTGCTGATCGTGGGCAGTCCCTTCTTCGCCCGCACCCAGCAAAGCGCGTTCCAGCGCAAATTGGAGCAGCAGGCCAAGAGTCTGGGCAACCGCGTACAGTTCACGGGCTACATCCCCAATGAGGACCTGCCCGACTACTACCGCCTGGCCGACCTGTGCTGCGTGCCCACGCTGGTGGAGGAGGCCGCGGGCCTTGTGGCCGTGGAGGCGATGGCCTGCGGACGCCCCGTGCTGGCGACCCGCAGCGGCGGTATGCCGGAGTATCTGGCCGGCAGCCAGGCCGTACTGGTGGAGCGCGGCGACACCGTGGCCGACCAGCTTGCGTGGAGCATCCGTATGCTGTACGAGCACCCGGCCCTCTGCACCGAGATGGGCGCGGCGGGTGCGGCACGCGGCAGGGAGTTTTCCACCGCGCATTACTACGAGGAATTTGTGCGCATCGTGCACGATGTGACGGAAAACGGAGGTGCCCAGTGAGCAAGCCGACCCTCTGCGTGATCGTGCCGGTCTACAAGGCCGCGGCCACGCTGGACCGCTGTGTGGCCAGCGTTCTGGTGCAGCAGGTCGCAGGCGGGCTGCGCTGTATTCTCGTGGACGACGGCAGCCCCGACGAAAGCGGCGCTCTGTGCGACGCCTGGGCCGCCAAGGACCCCCGCGTGACGGTCCTGCATCAGGAGAACCGCGGCGTGTCCGCCGCGCGCAACGCCGGACTGGCGGCAGCGGACAGCGAGTACCTTGTCTTTCTCGATGCCGACGACGCACTGCGCCCCGGCGCTTTGCAGGCGGCGCTTGACGCCCAGAACACTGCGCCGCAGAGCTTTGTGCTCTGGCACTACACCACTGACGGGCAGGACGCCGCGGCGGTGACTTCTGATACTGCCACCCGCCCGCAAAACGCTCTGGCGCGCTTGTGGCTTGACTGTCTGCTGGCTATGCCGTGGAATAAGCTCTACCGCACCGCACTGGCGCAGCAGCTGGCGTTTGACAGTCAGTATACTTTGGGCGAAGATTTACAATTTGTATTGGATTATATCGACCTGCTGGGCAGGACTGCGCCCGATTTTGCCTACACTATCCTGACCGCACCGCTGACCTTTTACGACTGCAGCCGCGAGGGAACACTCTCGACGAAATACCACGCCGACTACTGCAAGATCTGGCCCGAGCATTTTGCCCGGCTGAACAAGGCTTGCTACGCGGCGCACTGCCCGCAGGAGGATATGCGCCCCCTGCACCGCGCCGAGCTGACCGTTTACGCCGAGGGCGTGGCTGATATTCTGCGCCGTGACCCCGCCAAGCGCAGGACCGTGCGCCGGGACAAGGCTTATGCCGCCCTGCGCAGCCCGTGGCTGCACGCCCTTTTGGAGCGTATGCGCATTGAGGGCTGCTACAGCGCCTACTACCTGCCCTGCCGCTGGCGCAGCATCTGCCTTGTCTGGACCATGGCCGAGGCCAGGCGGACCGGCTCTCCCCTGTTCGGCAAGCTGGACTGGGCCGGATATTATCTGCTGGGCAGAAAACTGCGCAGGGATTGAGGTGCCGTACCGTGCAACGTAGGGACGGATTCCATTTCTGCCCGTGAAGCTGCCCCCCCTGCCGCGGGCGAACAATTGTTCACCCTTACAATCACTACACACCATAGCTTCAGGCGCGGCCTTTTTGACAGGCCGCGCTTTTTCTCTGCGCACCAATCGTGCAGACTGTGCACAAATGTCCATGCGTTTTGCTCTGCTTTCCACTGTAAACCGCGCACTTCTTCGTACAGAACGGGTATTTTGCCCTTTTTGCGGATTGGTTCGTTGACTATGTTAAATTATTGTCGTATAATACAATCATACACAAAGCGTGTAATGCTTAACATAGAGAAGGGTTCCTCATGGAGAAAAAACTCATCCTTGTCACCTCCCCGCCCGCCTGCGGCAAGACCTACGTGGCAAAGGCGCTGGCTAAAAATTTAAAGCACGTCGTCTACCTCGACAAGGACACGCTCATCGTCCTCTCCAAGCAGATCTTCAAGGTTGCCGGGCAGCCGTATGATCGCAGCAGCGAGTTTTTTCAGCAGAACATCCGCGATTATGAGTATGACTGCGTCCTGGCGCTGGCCATGGAGGCACTTGATTACGACGATATTGTCCTCATCAACGCGCCGTTCACCCAGGAGGTGCGCGACAACGCCTTTATCGCGGACCTGAAGGCCAAGCTGGCCGCCAAGGGCGCGACGCTGGCCGTCATCTGGGTCGAGACCTCGCCCGAGGTCGTCCATCAGCGAATGATCGAGCGCAACTCTGACCGCGACACCTGGAAACTGGCTCACTGGGATGAGTACCTGCGCCGGTGCAACTTTGCCATCCCGGAGAACCTCGCCGACCCGCAGCACAAAGACAATCTGATTTTGTTCCAGAATAATAACGACGACGAATTTGACGCTTCGATGAAGCGCTGTGTCGCCATTTTGGAGGAATCCCTCGAGGATTGACTCCCCTGCCCGGCTCCCGCCTGCTGCGGATGCCGGGCCTTTTTGTGGCGTTCTCTGCCAGTTCATGCAGCAGCGGCGCGTAGGCTGTGCACGCAGCCTTGCCGCCCGGGCAGAAGATCAGACCGGCGCGGACGGGTGCGGTCTGCGGGGCAAAAAGCCAGCCGCCGGCATAGCCTTAACGATGGGCATAGGCTTCAGGGCGAAGCGCTGCTTTTTCAAAATGGTATGTCCCCAGCAGATTAGAATGTGGATTAGAATGTGACACGAGATTTTTTAAGAAAACATTTGCATTTTGCTCCCGGATTTGGTATACTATAAAGGCATTCGGGGCCTTGGCTCTGTTTGGCAGTAATTCCATAAACCTGCGTCCGTAGCTCAGCTGGATAGAGCACTGGCCTCCGACAACTGCGACGCGGCAGGTTTTTGGTCTGTTTTTGTGCGATACAGCGTGATTTGTGCTCGCAAAAATGCGGTGGTCAACGGTAGTCAGACCACGAATTGACCACTATTGGAAATTGACTACTTTACAAGATTGAAATACGCTGTAACGGCGTTTTTCATACATAAGCGATCGTAGCTCAGCTGGATAGAGCGTTCGGCTCCGACCCGGAAGGCCAGAGGTTCGAATCCTCCCGGTCGCACCAAGAGCAGCACCTTGTGGGGTGCTGCTCTTTTTGTTTTGCATGGATTTTATGGAGCAGCAAAAGAAGGGATTCGAACAATCCATGCCTCACGCTTTGCGTCCCGCGGGGCAGCAACGCCCCGGTGGGGCGTTTCTAGGGCGTGGCATGGCGAATCCCTTCGGGTGCGCTAAAAAGCGCATTGCAATGTACTTTTGCAATGCGTTTTTTTATTCAGATTTTAGAATAATTTTAGTAGCATATCATCTGCCGCATCGGTGTACTGACCTTTTGCCAGCCTTTCATTTCTCAGCTGATTCACAGTAGTACGCATAAGACGAATTTCGTCCGGTGAGAAGTTTGTTTTCTTATCGGCTGGGAGAGCATTGATTTTTAGTATCAGTTGCCCCGGTTTTTCTGTGCTATGCCCAAGCGCTTTTTCACGGTAATAATAAGGTGCAAGTGCTTTCAACAGGATACTTTTGTTTGCTCTGGTTAATTTGATTTTCTTCATCATAATCCAATCGCCTTTCCCAACTTTTCCTGCGCCTTGCGCTTGTTCTTGTCAAATGCATGGGCGTAAATATCCAGCGTCGTACTTGCCTGTGCATGACCAAGCAGGCTGGCAACCGTTCGTCCATCCACGCCCTGCGCAATCAGCAGGCTGGCGTTCGTGTGTCTCAGGCTAACAGCGCAGAAAAATGTGTCGCCTAAAAGGGAAACCAATGCGCCCGCTAAAATCGGGAACTACACCCCCTCTGCACCGAATTGCACCCCCTTAGCGGGTTTCTATCATAATTAATACGGTTCTTTGCCAAAAAAGCTCCCGGTAACACCGGGGGCCTTTTTGGCAGCCGGCCGTGCTTTCTGTGCGCCCATTTCCTCCTTAAATCCGGCAGACGCGAAATAAGGTGAAAAATAGTACTTAAATTGTAAACTTTTTGTGAACAAGCGTAAAAAAGTGCGCACATCGCTTGCGCTCCTGGAAAATAAGTGATATAACTTGTTTAAACAACACATGTTTAAACAAGTCAATCATAGTGTATACAAATGTGTAGAATAATATGGTTTCTGCCGGGGTTCGCTTGCCCGGGACATCGCGGAAACAGGGGAAAGGCGGCACGACAGTGACAGAGAAAGAACTGAGAAAATTAAGCCGCGCAGAGCTCTTGGAAATGCTTATTGCGCAGAGCAAGAAGCTCAGCCGCGTGGAGGAGGAGCTGTCGGCCGCCCAAAAAGAACTGGAACGGCGTAAGATTGCCATCACCACCTCCGGCTCACTGGCAGAGGCGGCCCTGAAGCTAAACGGCATCTTTGAGGCAGCCGACCAGGCAGCCGCGCAGTATCTGGATAACCTCCGGGAGCAGGAGAGCAACGCCGAGCACATTATTGCCGAGGCCGAGGCCAAGGCTCACGAGATCATCAATGGCGCCGAGGTGCAGCGGAAGGCCATTCTCGCCGATGCGTACAGGGAAGCCAAGCGGCGCCTTGAGCTCTTTGACCAGCAGTTAAGGAATTTTAACACGCACACCTGATTGAGGAGAAAGGGCCGTATGAAACCAAAAAACAAAGTAACCGATACGGCTGTGCCCTCCGTGGACGAGCTCACTGGCGAACTCAAGCGAGAAAAATATCACAGCCTATACAAAAAGCTGCTGCGCAGCACCATCTATACGCTGGTGATCGTGGCCGCGATCAGTGTGCTGGTAGCTACACTGCTGCTGCCGGTTTTGCAGATATTCGGCACCTCCATGAATCCGAACCTGCAGGAGGAGGACATCGTGGTGTCGGTGAAGTCCCCACAGTTCAAAACCGGTGACATAATCGCCTTTTACTATAACAACCACGTTCTTGTCAAGCGCATTATCGGCTGCCCCGGCGACAGCGTTGTCATCACCGACAGCGGCGACGTATATGTGAACAATACCCTGCTGGATGAGCCGTACCTAACCGAAAAATCCTATGGCACCGCCGACATTGAATATCCGTACACCGTACCTCAGAATTCCTTTTTCATCCTGGGCGACCACCGGGAAAGCAGCGTGGACTCCCGGTCGTCTCTGGTGGGCTGCGTGGAAAAAGAAGAAATCATAGGCAAACTCGTTTTCAGAGTGTGGCCGATCAAGCGGATCGGTTTCGTGGACTAACATCGCCTGGAAATACGGGGAGAAATTTGCATGTACAGGGACATTTATTCGCAGGCTGAACAGCTGAACAAGAAGCACCGCCGGAAGCGCACTTGGTACAAGATCTTATCTGTGCCTATGTGCCTTGTGGTCTTTGTGACGACGTATGCGCTCATTCTGCCGGCTATCACCATGGAATCCACGCCGGATACCTACTG
>CAKUGX010000115.1 GCA_934654765.1 uncultured Collinsella sp.
AGGTGATGCCACGCGCGGCCTCGGGGTTCGAGATGTCGCGACGCACGCGACCGACCCAGATCAGGTCCTGGTCGGACGTATCCATCGGCATGGGGAAGCGATCGTGCGCATCCTCGGCAGCCATATCGTCGACCAGCTTGACGCCCGGGGCCGCCGCCAGCGCAGCACGGGCCTCCTCAACCGTAATGTCGCGCTCAAACTCGAGCGTAATGCTCTCGGAATGCGAACGCAGCACCGGCACGCGCACGCAGGTGCAGTTCACGCGCAGCTCGGGCAGGTGCATAATCTTGCGGCCCTCGTTTTGCAGCTTCATTTCCTCGGAAGTAAAGCCTTCCTCCTTGACGCCGCCGATCTGCGGAATCAGGTTGCTCGCCAGCTGGGCGGCAAACGCGCGCGGCTCGGGAATCTCCTCGCCGCGGCCCAGGGCGGCCAGCTGAGCCTCGAGCTCGGCCATACCGGGGGCACCGGCACCCGAAGCTGCCTGATACGTGGACACGATCATGCGCTTCACGCCGGCGAGCTGATGCAGCGGCCACGTGGGAACCAGGCCGATGATGGTCGCGCAGTTGGGGTTGGCGATAAGGCCATGATGCCACTTGATGTCGTCGGCGTTGATCTCGGGCACGACCAGCGGCACCTCGGGGTCCATGCGGAAAGCATGGCTGTTGTCGACCACGACGGCGCCGCGCTTGACGGCTTCGGGCAGTAGCTCCTTGGCGATATCGTCGCCGGCAGCGCCGAGTACGATGTCGCAGCCCTCAAAGGCCTCGGGGCAAGCTTCCTCGATCACGATCTCCTCGCCGCGGAACTCGACGGTCTTGCCCGCAGAGCGCGCGCTCGCCAGCAGCTTGAGCTTGCCGACCGGAAACTCCTGCTCGTTGAGACACTCGAGCATCTGGGTGCCCACGGCTCCCGTCGCGCCCAAAATAGCAACCGTATACTGTTTCATGCTTCCCCCTTTAAAGGTTGTGGCTATCGCCCGCACGCCAAGCAGGCCGGATATTCTTGCCCAGTTTATACAAGAACGGGGCGGACACAAAACCCGCCCCGTCGAAACGAAACCGAAACGAAACGCCCCGCTGTAGATTTTTGAGACATGACTCAAAAATCTAGCTAGATAGCAGCTACTTGTGGAGCGCAGCCAGGGCAGGGTCGGCCGACGCGGGAGCCTCCAGATCGGAGACCTTCACAATGCCGTTTTCGTCGGAGAAGGCACGGTAAATGGTCTGAATCGCCAGGTCAAAGTCCTTCTCCTCGACACCGATAATGATATTAATCTCGTCGCAGCTCTGCGAAATCATACGCACGCTCACGCCCGCCTGGCCAAGCATGCCAAACAGGTGGCCCGAGATACCGGCACGGCCGCGCAGGTTACGGCCGACGGTAGCGATGAGCGCCAAGCCCTCGACAACCTCGATCTCGAGCGGCTCGACCTCCTGTTGAATGTCGCCCACAAGCGAGTACAGCGAGTCGTGCACATCCTGCTCCTGCACCACGGCGCCAAAGCGGTCGACACCGGTGGGCATGTGCTCGACGGAGACGTCATAGCGCTCGAAGACCGAAAGCGCACGGCGCATAAAGCCGACGCGGGGCTTGGTGCGGTCGCGGGCAACGTTGATGGCGACAAAGCCGCGCTTGCCGGTCACGCCGGTAATGATGGGCTCTGCCTCGCCCTCGTCGGCCGTCTCGCTAATGATGGTGCCGGGGTCCTGCGGCGCGTTGGTGTTCTTGATGACCAGCGGAATACCAGCCTCGCGCACGGGGAACACAGCCTCCTCGTGCAGGACGCTCGCGCCCATGTACGAAAGCTCGCGCAGCTCCTCGTAGGTAACGCGGGCGATGGGCTGAGCCTCGGGCACAATGCGAGGATCGGCAGAATAGAAGCCCGAAACGTCGGTCCAGTTCTCGTACAGGTCGGCGCCCAGGCACTTGGCCAGGATCGAGCCGGAAATATCGCCGCCGCCGCGGTCGAGCAGCTTGATTTGGCCCTCACGCGTCGCGCCGTAGAAACCGGGCATGACAAAGCCACCCTGCTGACCGTACTCCTGCACCAGCTCGGAGGTGCGGTTCATGCTGAGCGTACCGTCGTGATGGAACGCAACGACCGTCGCGGCATCCAGGAACGGCAGGCCTAGGTACTCGGCCATCAGACGAGCGGTAAAGTACTCGCCACGGCTTACGAGCTCCTCGGTGGAGTAGCCACCGGAGCGAGCACGCTCGGCAAAGGCCGCGAACTCCTCGCGGATGGGATAGGTGAGCTCCAGCTCGTCAGCGATATCAAAATAGCGCTGGCCAATGTCCTCGAGCAGCTCCTCGCACGACACGTGGTACTTAACGTGTGCGTTAACCAAGTAGAGCAGGTCGGTCACCTTGGTATCGCCCTTAAAGCGGCGACCGCAGGCAGAAACCACCACAAAACGGCGGGCCGGGTCGGCATCGACAATGGCCTTGATCTTCTTAAAGTGTTCGGCGTCGGCGACCGACGAGCCGCCAAACTTGGCAATCTTAATCATGGGCTTGAGGTTACCTTTCTAAAAGCCTCTGCAAACCTATTTTGCGCGCTCTGATACCATGGTTTCACCGATTGGGACCAAGGCATCCGAGGAGCAGTGTTATATGGGAACTTATCATAGTACACGAGGACGCACTTTATCGTGCTCAAGTAAGGTGGCAATCCGCACCGGCATCGCTCCCGACGGGGGTTTGTTTGTCTCGGACGAGCTCGGCACCCAGCAACTCGATATCAGCTCGCTTGCAGATAAATCGTACTTTGAAATCGCTCAAGATGTGTTGGGAATGTTACTGAATGATTACACGGCCGAAGAAATTTCGGCGTGTGTCGACGAGGCATACCGCGGCACGTTCGCAAGCGAAGAGGTTACGCCGCTCGTCAAACTCGACGCCGCACCGGGCGCCGACGCCCCGCAAACCTATGTGATGGAGCTCTTTGGCGGCCCCACGAGCGCCTTTAAGGACGTCGCCCTGCAGATGCTCCCCCGCCTGATGGCCCGCACCTCTGCCAAGGACGGCGGCGCCGAGCGCATCATGATCGTCACCGCCACGTCGGGCGACACGGGCAAGGCAGCACTTGCCGGCTTTGCCGACGCTCCGGGCACGGGCATCACTGTCTTTTATCCCGAGGGCAAGGTCAGCCGCGTCCAGAACCTGCAGATGTCCACGCAGGAGGGCGACAACGTCGCCGTCTGCGGCATCCGCGGCAACTTTGACGACGCCCAGAGCGCCGTCAAGCGCATCTTTGCCGATAAGGAGCTTGCCGAGCGCCTGGAGGCCGCTGGCACAGTGCTTTCGAGCGCCAACTCCATCAATGTCGGCCGTCTGGTACCGCAGGTCGTCTACTACTTTGCCGCCTATGCGCAACTGCTGCGCGCCGGCGCTATCGAGGCTGGCGACGCCGTAGAGTTCTGTGTGCCCACCGGCAACTTTGGCGATATCTTGGCCGGCTACTACGCCAAGTGCATGGGTCTGCCCGTCGCCAAGCTCGTCGTGGCGAGCGACAAGAACAACGTGCTTGCCGACTTCCTGACCACCGGCGTTTACGACCGTAACCGCCCGTTCTTCACGACCATCTCGCCGTCGATGGACATCCTTATTAGCTCCAACCTGGAGCGCATGCTCTACTTCTTGTCCGACGGCGACTGCGAGCTCGTTGCCGGCCTTATGGAGCAGCTTGCCCAGACTGGTCGCTACGAGGTGCCCGCCGAGCTGCTGGCCAAAATCCAGAACGTGTTTGGCTGCGGCTGGGCCAGCGAGGACGAGGTCCGCGCTGCCATCAAGAGCTGCTGGGATGCGAACGGCTACGTGATCGACCCGCACACCGCTTGCGGCTATCACGTCTTTGAGCAGGTCGCCCCCGCCGAGGGCGCCAAGGCCCGCGTGCTGCTTTCGACCGCCAGCCCCTACAAATTCCCGCGCGCCTGCTGCGACGCCCTGGGGCTCAACGTTCCCGAGGACGACTTTGAGGCCATGCGCGTGCTCGAGCAGGCAACCAACACGGTCGCCCCGACCCAGCTCGCCGAACTCGAATCCAAACCCGTCCGCTTCGAAGACGTCTGCGACGTCGATGAGATGGCCAGCTACGTCGAGTCCGTAGCAAAAAAGATGGCTACCAACTAAACCCCTCATTAAGCGCCGGCGAAAGCCGGCGCACCTTCTCTCATCAGATAACCACCGGGATGATGACGAACGCGCACAGCGTGCCTGGCTGTTTAGTTCGTCGCGAGTTCCGCACGCAAAGGAAAGCACTTAATGTGCTTTCCGTCTTGCGCAGGACTGCCCGAGCAGCGAACTAAACAGCCAGGCACGCCAGGAGGACTCACATGATCAAGATCACCGTCCCAGCAACAAGCGCCAACTTGGGCATCGGCTACGATACCCTCGGCATGGCCGTCAGCCTTTACTCGCACTTCACCTTCGAGCGCGCCGACAAGCTCACCATCACGGGCTGCCCCGAGGAATTCCAAAACGAGAACAACCTAGTCTACGTGAGCTTTGTGGATGCGCTGGCCGCATGGGGCGAGCCGGCCTTCCCCGTCGCCATCGACATTCAGACTGACGTTCCCGTCGCTCGTGGCCTGGGTTCCAGCTCCACCTGCGTTGTCGCCGGCATTATGGCCGCCGCCGCGCTGACGGGCCACACCGTCGACCGCGCCGAGCTCGTCCGCATTGCCACCGAGGTCGAGGGCCATCCCGATAACGTCGCCCCCGCTATCCTGGGCGGCGCCGTCTGCTCCTTTACGCCGACCGATTCGCTCCCCCAGTGCCTGCGCTACGAGGTGAGCGATCGCCTGCGTTTTATTACCGTGATTCCGCCCTACGAGGTACACACGAGTGAGGCGCGCAAGGTCGTGCCACAGGAGATTCCGCTTTCCACCGCCGTATGGCAGATGGGCCGCATCGCCGGCATGACGCGCGGTCTCGAGACCGGCGATCTGGACCTGATTGCCGCCGCCAATGACGACCGTATTCAGGAGCCCTATCGCCGTCGCCTGATTCCCGATTACAATGCCGTGCGCGACACCTGCCTTAACGGCGGCGCTAAGACCATCTGGATCAGCGGCTCGGGCTCGACCCTCATGGCCGTGACCGACGACACCATCGTGGCAAAGTTCCTGCAGGTCAAGCTGCGTGAGCAGTTCCCCAAGTGTGACACGCACATTCTGACGTGCGACACCGAGGGCGCTCAAATCGAGTACCTGTAGACATCGCTGGTTAATCCCTTCGGGCCGCCCAAGGGTATCCCCTTAAAAACGTCCTCGCACTTGAGGCCCGCTTATCCTGCTCCTTCGGAGCTACGGATAAGCGGGCCTCGTGCTGCGGAATGTTTTTAAGGGGATACCCTTGGGCGGCCCTACAGCAACGTGGTCGACGATGTCTATAGGAACCCACGCTTTGAAGGGGCGCCGGGCTGATGGTTTGGCTTTTTATTGGTGGGGGCCCTTACTGGGATAGGACCCTTACTAGAGGCAGGCCTCGGCGATGCGGCGTTTGAGTTCGTCGATGCCGGTGCCGGTCTGGGAGCTTGTGATGATCACGTTTTCGGCAGGGACGTTGAGCTGCTTTTTGATGGCTGCTGCCTGGCGGGCCTGCTGGGTGCGGCTGAGCTTGTCGGCTTTGGTGAGGCAGACGATAAAGTTGAACTCGTTGCCCTGTAGGTAGTCGATCATGTCGTGGTCGAGCTTGCTAGGGTCGTGACGAATGTCCACCAGCGAGACGACCAAGTTAAAGCTGCGCTCGGAGTCGAAGAAGTCGCCGATAAGCTCGGCCCAGCGGTCACGCTCGGCCTTAGAACGA
>CAKUGX010000116.1 GCA_934654765.1 uncultured Collinsella sp.
GGTTTATGTCGATGTTGATGGCGCCGTTGTGTCGCCCGGTGTATATCGCCTCAAAGACGGGGCGCGGGTGGCTCAGGCGATTGATGCTGCCGGCGGGCTGGCGCCCGAAGCAGACGTTACGGGGCTTAATCGTGCATCCAAGGTCGCTGATGGACAAAAAATTCACGTTCCAACGGTAGGGGAGCAGCAGGCGTCCATTGCGGAAGCCGGTGTTGATGGTGGGGCTTCCGTATCATCGGGCGTGAGTGGCGCCACAGGCCTAGTAAACATCAATACGGCAAGCGCGGCAGAGCTGCAGACGCTCTCGGGCATCGGCCCCTCCATGGCACAGTCGATTATCGATGAGCGGACAAAGAACGGTGCTTTTGCCTCGGTTGACGATCTGATGCGTGTGTCGGGAATCGGCGAGAAGAAGCTTGCCAAAATCAAAGATTGTATCTGCGTATGAGTGCGACCGAGCGCGAGCACGTGATGTCTCCGCGACCCCTGATTCCGTGGACGATGGCCCTGTGTGCCGGCCTGTGCATGAGCTGCGCCTTGGTGCTCAACATGGCCGCTGATGCGCTGCTGACGGAGCGGGCGACGGCGGTCTGGCCGCTATGGGCCATTCCCGTTGCGGCGGCGGTATTCGTTGTGCTGGCTCAATCTTGTGCGCGGCTTGTCCCTTTGAAGCGGTGGCTGTATGCCGCGTCCGTCGGCCTCGTAGCGGGTGCGGTCGTCTCGGCGTGGTGGGCCGTGGGTGTGCTCAGTGCTGCGAAGACGCTCGACGGTCGAGCGGCAAGCAGTCTCGAGTTTGTCGTGCAGGGTGACCCATCCATAAACGACGACATGTATTTCTATACCTGCGAGGCACGCGCGGACGGCAAGAACTTGGCAACGATTCGCCTATCGTGTGATCGTGAGCTCAAGGTCGGGGAACACGTGCGTGTTATCGGTCGCGTTTCACGTTTTGAGAACGATGCATATGGACGATCGCGCGTGCTCCGAGGCGAGGTGCGCAAGGTTAAAGCCGTTCGAGCCGTGTCGGTCGATGAGGGCTCTCCGGTGCCGCTGCTTCGGCTGAGAAATGGGCTGCTTGCGTCCATCGCGCCTGCGACCGACCCGGCGCGTGCGCTCATAGCCGGTGTCGTCTGCGGTCGTTCGGCCGAGCTGCGCGCCCAGCCGGCGGGCGACTGGTTTTCGGTGACGGGAACGGCGCATCTTATCGCCGTCTCGGGCAGCCATTTGGCTATCGTGGGGTTTGTAATCGAGGGTGTATTGCAAAAGACTCGGTGCTCACGTGGTCTTCAGCGGGCGATATTGGCGATAACGCTTGTTGGCTATGCTGCCTTTACGGGCGCGTCTCCCTCGGCCGTGCGTGCGTGCTGCATGGTGTTCGCGACGCTTGTCGTAAACGGCGCGGGGCGTCGTCGGCACGGCCTTTCGGCACTCTTCGTAACCATGTCCATCTTTGTGCTACTGCGGCCGACGGTGCTGTTCGAGATGGGCTTTCAGCTTTCATGCGCCAGCGTCTTAGCCATTCTGTGCTTTTGCCCCTATGCGACCTACGCTTTGGGTGAGCTGGGTGTGCCATCGGGCGTTGCCAGCATGCTTTCCGTCACGCTGTGCTCGCAACTGGCGACACTTCCTATTACCATTCCTGCCTTCGGTACGTTCTCGCTCATTGCTCCGCTGGCAAATGCGGTCATCGGTCCGGTGGTGAGCGTACTGCTTGCTGTGTCGATCGTGCTAGTTCCCTTTTCGCTCGTGGGACCGTTGCGGACTTGGGCGCTCGTTGTACCCATGATTGCCGCCCGTTGCGCGCTGTTCTTCGAGCAGCTGTTTGCTGCCATGCCGGGTGCATCCGTGAGCGTGCCGCCCGATAGCGTGTGGATTTACCTAGTGCCGTGTTTGCTGGCGGTTTTGCATGTCTGGTGGCCGCGTCCCCGTGCACGTCCTATGGCGGTGGGGCTTGCATGCCTGATGCTCTTGGCTGCGATTCCGTTCGTCTATTGGGATCGATTTGCTCCGCCTTCCGTGACGGTGCTCGATGTGGGCCAGGCCGATGCGATTCTTATCCGCCAGGGCGGCGCAGTAGTTCTCGTCGACTGCGGGCTCGACGAGCGTGTGGTGGCGGCGTTGGTTCGCAATAACGTGCACCATATCGATGCCGTCTTTGTGACGCATTGGGATGAGGACCACTGGGGTGGTCTGCCTGCCGTGCTCGAACAGTTTTCGGTCGGAACGATTGCCGTGGCGGCGGATGCGCTGGAGGATGCTCCTGCCGAGGTATTGAACCGACCTGGCGTGGAGTATCGGCAGGTGCGCCGTGGGGATACGGTCGACATCGGCTCATTTTGCGCCCGCGTGATGTGGCCATTCGAGTCCGTGGATGGCGAGGGAAATGAGGACTCGCTTGTCCTGCTGCTCTCCTATGTTCAGGAGGGCAAGGGCCTGCGCATGCTCCTCACCGGTGATGCCGAACTCGATCAAGAACGAGAATTCGTTCAGGAGGTGGGGGATATCGATGTCCTTAAACTTGGGCATCACGGCTCCAAGGTTTCAGTCGATGGAGAGTTGCTGGGCGTCCTGAAGCCCGAGCTTTCCCTCGCGAGCGCGGGCGAGGGGAATCGATACGGCCATCCGTCCGATGCCTGCATCGATGCCGTTAAGGATGCGGGCGGTGTGTTCGCGTGCACCATCGAACACGGCGACATTACCGTCACGCCGACTGCGAATGGCTTTGCGATGCGATGCCAGCGACCGTGACGACGTCGTTGGCGTGTGGTGGGCCCCTGGGCTAGAATGACACGGAGCGAATACAAAGGCCTGCGGGAGGGGAGCGCAATGTCCGAAACCGGTCTGCTGCCGGCATATCTGATCGTCGGTACCGACGGAGTCAAGCGCGATCACGCCGTCTCGCGTATGAAAGCGCGTCTGGAAAAGTCGGGTATGGTCGAGTTCAACCTCGACGAGCGCGACATGACCAAGGACCCCGATATCGAGTCTATTATCGGATCGCTTAATACCTTTCCCATGGGCAGCGAGTTTCGCTTGGTAATCCTTGATGGCTGCTCAAAGCTCGCCAAGGCGGTCTCGGAGCCGCTCGTCGAGTATCTGGCGAGTCCCAGTCCCACAACGGTCTGCCTCATCATCGCCGACTCGCTTGCCAAGAACACGCGCCTGTATAAGGCGATCGCCAAGATCGACAAGAAGGCTGTGATCGATTGCTCCGGCACCAAGCGCTGGGAGTTACCGCGCCGCGTGCAGCAGATGGCGACGCAGCACGGCAAGTCGATCTCGACGGCGGCCGCCGAGGAGCTCGTCTCGCGTTCGGGTGAAAACACTCGCATGCTCGATAACGATTTGGCTAAGCTTGCCCAGATGGTCGAGGCGCCCCAGATTGAGCTTGCCGACGTTGAGCGCTGGATCGTACGTACGGCCGAGGTTCAACCCTGGGACTTTCTCAATGCGGTCTCGGCTCGCGATATGCAGCGTTCGCTCGAGCTCTTTAAGCTTCTGCCCTCCAAGAGTTACGTGTGGACCTATACGCTGCTATGCGGTCGCATCCGTGAGCTGATCGTTGCCAAGGCGCTCGATGCGCGCGGACAGGGTCGTGAGCTGGCCGCAACGCTCAAGCTCCAGTCCTGGCAGGTCAAGAATCACCTGACCTGGGCACGTCGCTTTTCGATGGCAGAGCTCGTCGCAGCGCTCGAGGGTGCCGTTGATGTGGAGCTCGCGCTTAAGGGTTCGGCCGATTCTCAGACCGCGCTTTTGCTCTGGATTACGAACATCTTGAGAAAATCGTGATGATACCTGCCTATTTGACAAATTCGTTCTATCCCTTTGAGGGGGAGCGTGCTATAGTAGGCGCTTGCATGACCTCACCGTGTCTCAGAGGTGTCATACATTTTTTGCAAGGAACTCGAAAGGAACTCCAGAAGTGGCAAACATCAAGTCTCAGAAGAAGCGTATCCGCACCAATGAGGCAGCTCGCATGCGTAACAAGGCTGTCAAGTCCGAGCTCAAGACGCTGACCAAGCACGTCCAGTCCGCCGTCGCCGAGGGCGACGCCGAGAAGGCCCAGGCTGCCCTCAAGACCGTCACCAAGCGTCTCGACATGGCTGCCGCCAAGCATGTTATCCACAAGAACCAGGCTTCCAACCGCAAGTCCGGTCTTGCCAAGCTCGTGAACAGCATCAACGCCTAAGTTGTAAATTTCACACCACACAGATTACGCGCATAAATGGAGCCTGTTTTATGGAACAGGCTCCATTTTTTGTACCGCTCGGGTAAGATAGTCCGCATGAATACTTCAATTGACATTTCCCACATCCGCAACTTCTCGATCGTTGCGCATATCGACCATGGCAAGTCCACGATCAGTGACCGCATCCTCGAGCTCACTCATACCGTTGACGAGCGCGACATCAAGTCTAATGCCGTCCGCGTTTCCTATGACGCCGACGATGGTGAGACGTATCAGTTCAATCTGATCGATACGCCGGGCCACGTGGACTTTACCTATGAGGTCTCGCGCTCGCTGGCCGCCTGCGAAGGCGCGGTGCTCGTTGTCGACGCCACGCAGGGCGTCGAGGCGCAGACCGTCTCCAACGCGACGCTCGCCATGAACGCCAATCTGGACATTGTGCCGGCCATCAACAAGATCGACCTGCCCTCGGCCCATCCCGATGAGGTTAAGACCGAGATCGAGGATGACCTGGCGATCCCTGCCGATGATGCCGTGTGCGTCTCGGGCAAGACCGGCGAGGGCATCCACGATCTGCTGGAGTCCATCGTCTTTTTGATTTCGCCGCCTAAGGGCGATGCAAACGCTCCGCTCAAAGCGCTCATTTTGGATTCGTACTTTGACGAGTATCGCGGTGTGGTGGCTACGGTGCGCGTCTTCGATGGTTCCATCAAAAAGGGCGATACCCTGCTTATGATGCAGGCCAAGGGCGACTTTTTGGTCGACGGCGTGGGCGTCAAGCGTCCTGCCGAGACCCCGGTCGACGCGCTGACGGTCGGCGAGGTCGGATATGTGGTCACGGGTTTGAAGGACCCAGAGGCCGTTCGCGTGGGCGATACCCTTACGTGGGCGTCGAACCCCTGCCCCGAGCCGCTTTCCGGTTATCGCGAGGCCAAGCCCATGGTCTATACGGGCCTGTTCCCGATCGACAACAAGGACTACGAGAACCTGCGTGACGCGCTCGATAAACTGCACGTCAACGACCCGTCGTTGGTGTGGGAGCCCGAGACCTCGGTGGCGCTCGGCTTTGGCTTCCGCGTGGGCTTCCTGGGCCTGCTGCACATGGAAGTCGTCAAGGAACGCCTGGAGCGCGAGTTCAACCTGGACCTCATTGCCACGAGTCCCTCGGTTGACTATCACGTCTACAAGACCGACGGCGAAATGATTGATGTCCGCAGTCCGCAGGACCTTCCCGAGGCCACACGCATCGATCGTATCGAGGAACCCTACCTCAAGGCAAAGATCATCTGCCCGCCTGAGTACACGGGTGCCGTCATGCAGCTCGCCATCGAGCACCGCGGCGTCACAACCGACATGATCCACCTGACGAGCAAATCGGTCGAGATGCGCTTCGATATGCCGCTCGCCGAGCTCATCTTGGACTTCTTCGATCAGCTCAAGAGCCGCACCAAGGGCTATGCCTCGCTCGACTACGAGTTCAACGAGTACCGTCCCTCCGAGCTCGTGAAGCTCGATATTTTGCTTTCGGGCGACGAGGTGGACGCGCTTTCGTTTATCGTCCATAAGGACAAGGCATATGGCCTGGCCCGTGGCC
>CAKUGX010000117.1 GCA_934654765.1 uncultured Collinsella sp.
CTTCGATGATGGTGAGGGCGATTATTCTCAAATCGGTGAGGAACCCGCGTCGCGCAATGTATTCCAGGTCGCGACGAACCATCCCGTCGAATCCGGTCGAGTTGCGCTCCGTAACCTGCCACCAGCCGGTGATACCGGGCTTCACGGCCAGGCGCTGAAGGTCGTACTCGGTGTACTCCGCCACCTCATTCGGCAACGGCGGGCGGGGCCCCACAACCGACATCTGCCCCAGGAACACATTCAGGAACTGCGGGAACTCGTCGATGGAGTGCTTGCGGATGAACCTACCGATCTTGGTGACGCGCGGGTCCTCCCTCATCTTGAACATGGCGCCGGCGATCTCGTTCTGCCCCTTGAGCTCGGCGAGACGCTCGTCGGCGTCCTTGTACATGGAACGGAACTTCCACATGCGGAAGGTGGTCAGGCTGCCGTCGGGGCGGGTCTGGCCAACGCGAATCTGACTGTAGAAGGGGCTGCCCTCGCTCTCCAGGCGGATTGCCGCCGCCAGCGCAAGGCTGGGCACCGCGATGACCACGAGCACGGCACCACTGAACACGATGTCGAACGCGCGCTTAACGGTGCGGTAGGCCAGGCGCGAGCGATCCCAGTCCATGATGGATTGCATGGCCTTGTTGCGGCCGACGCCCTCACGCCGGTCCATGGCCTGAGCAATCAGCGCCGCCCCCGCGGGCGCATTTGTCTCTGTTACTTCTTTAGCAGCCACAGTCAAACTTACGTCCCCGTTCCCCAGGGATCCCCCAATCGGTAAATTCAAGAAATGCAAACGAATAGCTAGTGCAACGTCTCCCTTACGTTTTGCTGGGAACGTCGAGCGGTAGCAGCTCCCTAAATGCGGAGTCGCCTTCGCCCACGTCTACCAGGCACCAGCGTTTATGACGGTCGATCTTTTTTACGCGGGCCTCTTGCCCCACCAAGGGCCCCTGCTCTATGTGCAACACGCCGTCTTCTATGCGCGCTACGCTGTTGCGCACCACGCCGTCGTCGTCGAGCACACTGCGGTACCAGTCCTGCGCATCGTCCGGCATGGGCATGTACGCCCGCTCCCTACTGCCGGCGATGCGGCAGCCAAAGCTCAACTGAGCCAAAGCCCTATCGAGCGCGGCGGCATCGTGCGTAGCAACGAAAAAGTATTCCTTGTACATAGGTTTGGTTTGGAGCGACCAGGCACCGTCCCGCTTAAACCAGAACTCCTTTTGCATCACAAAAGCATCCTGCATAAGGTTGTGCGGGATAATACGGCGGACCTTTTCGCAGGTCTCGCGCTCTTTTCCATTGGGGGTGTGGACCAGATACCAGCGGACGCGGCCGTGCTGGCTGTTGGTGGTGGCGCCGTTAAATGCGCCCGGCAGCTGCTCTTGGCGCCGTGCCGTCTGTTCCATGTTCTCGCCCCCTCTTTTGGCTTTGCGATGCACGCAAATGCAGGGGCGTTTAGAACAGGCTTCTCGCTCGCAGCTAGGCGCAGTCGCAAAAGTACAGGTTTTTGTATCTTTCGACAGACGACATTATACGAACAATTAATCAGCGTTTGCCCAGATTACGCAAAATGTACTGCTAGTAGGTACATCTCCATACCCCTCTATAAAAACCTGTACCTTTTTGTGCAACAAAAAAAGCCGCTCAACCAGCGGCTTTTCCTATTTTGGTAAGAAAAAGGCGACTGCCCTTTGTGGACGGTCGCCTTTGTTAATTGTTGTGTTACTTGCCTTAGGCGCGAGTTTTGATCTCCTCGAGCACCTTGGCAACAAACTCGTCAACGCTCATCTGAACGGTCTCGTTGGAGCGATCGCGGACGGAGATGTTGCCGGCCTCGACCTCCTTCTCGCCAAGGATGAGCATGTAGGGCACGCGGTCGATGCTGCGGGCCTCGCGGATCTTGTAGCCGATCTTCTCGTCGCGGTCGTCGCAGACCAAGCGAATGCCGGCCTCCTCCAGCTTGGCGCACACCTCGTGGGCGTAGTCGCGGCTCTTCTCGGACACGGGCAGAGCCTTGACCTGTACGGGAGCCAGCCAGGTGGGGAACTTGCCCGCAAAGTGCTCAATCAGAATACCGATGAAGCGCTCGATAGAGCCAAAGCACACGCGATGCAGCATGATGGGGCGCTTCTTGGTGCCGTCGGCGTCCACGTACTCCAGGTCAAAGTTGAGCGGCATCTGGAAGTCGAGCTGGATGGTGCCGCACTGCCAGGTACGGCCGAGCGAGTCCTCCAGGTGGAAGTCGATCTTGGGGCCGTAGAAGGCGCCGTCGCCCTCGTTGACCTCGTAGTCCATGTGCAGCTGCTCCAGAGCGGTGCGCAGGCCCTCCTCAGCGCGAGCCCAGTCCTCGTCCGAGCCCATGGAATCCTCGGGGCGGGTGGAAAGCTCAACGTGGTACTTAAAGCCAAACTTCTGGTACACGGAGTCGATAAGGTTGACCACGCCCACGATCTCGTCGGTCAGCTGGTCGGGGCGCACAAACAGGTGGGCGTCGTCCTGGTTAAAGCAGCGCACGCGGAACAGGCCGTGCAGGGCGCCGCGCAGCTCGTGGCGGTGCACCAGGCCAATCTCGCCGGCGCGGATGGGCAGCTCGCGATAGGAGTGCGGCTTGGAGGCGTACACCAGCACGCCGCCCGGGCAGTTCATGGGCTTAATGCAGTACTCTTCGTCGTCGATGACGGTGGAGTACATGTTGTCCTTGTAGTGGTCCCAGTGGCCCGAGGTCTTCCACAGCTGCTTGTTCATGATGAGCGGCGTGGAGATCTCAACGTAGCCGGCCTTGTGGTGGATCTCGCGCCAGTAGTCCAGCAGCGTGTTCTTAAGGATCATGCCGTTGGGCAGGAAGAACGGGAAGCCGGGGGCCTCGTCGCGCATCATAAAGAGGTCCATCTCGCGGCCGATCTTGCGGTGGTCGCGCTTCTTGGCCTCCTCCAGCATGTGCATGTGCTCGTCGAGCTCTTCCTTGGTGGCAAAGGCGACGCCATTGATGCGGGTGAGCATCTTGTTGTCCTTGTCGCCCTTCCAATAGGCGCCCGAGACACCGGTGAGCTTAAAGGCCTTGAGGGCCTTGGTGTAGCAGATGTGGGGGCCGACGCACATGTCGATGTAGTCGCCCTGCTGGTAGAAGGTGATGCGGGCGTCGTCGTCCAGGTCGCCGATGTGCTCGACCTTGTACTTCTCGCCGCGCTCCTCCATAAGGGCGATGGCCTCGGCGCGGGGCTTCTCGTACACGGAGAACTTGAGGTTCTCCTTGACGATCTTTTTCATCTCGGCCTCAATCGCGGGGAAGTCGTCCTCGCTGATCTTGACGCCCTCGGGCAGGTCAACGTCGTAGTAGAAGCCGTTGTCGGTCGCGGGGCCGTAGGCAAAGTCGGCCTCGGGGTACAGGCGCTTGATGGCCTGCGCCATGATGTGCGCGGCGGAGTGGCGGATGACGTGCGTGACCTCGTCCTGCGGGAGCTCGGCCACCGAACCGTCATTGTAGAGTGCCTTCATGGGTATGTTTTCTCCTCTCGGATGCCTGATGCAAGTGTGTGCGCCTGGCGCTGGTGCGGCGCTTGCAGGCGCGGCGTTTTTGACTTGCATCATTATAGGCAGGTTGCCTTGGTATACAAGCGCCCGCCGCACCTTAATGGCACGGCGGGCGATTTTCTACGCATGCTTCATCGTGTGGGCGGGTTGCGGGGCGCGCGTGTTCTCGTAGCGCCCACGTGGCTTGCGGCCGGCCCGGCGATGGATGCGTTACTGGATGCGAGTTCGGCAGTAGGGGCAGACCTTCCAGTGCGCATCGAGCGGGCGATGGCAGCTGGGGCAGACGTTGCGAACCTGGGTGTCGCACACCGGGCAGACGACAAAGTCCTTCTCGATGGGAGCGCCGCACTGCGGGCAGGTGCCGTACTGGGCAAGCTGGCGCTCGCGCAGGGCCATGTCCAGCTCCTGCTCCTCGCGGTCGGCCGCGTAGGAGTGCGGGCGCAGTACCAGGTAGGCGATCAGGCCCACAAACGGGATGAGCGCGATGATGCCCCATGCCACGTAGGCGCTGGCGCCGCGGCGGCGAGCGTCGATGAACACATAGACGACCGACAGCACATACAGGGCGATGATAAAGCCAACGAAGGCATAGATGGCGCCCATAAGCTGCGGCGACATGAGCTCGGAGATGTACTTGGACATTGAGGTGTACCTTTCGGAATATTTACAGTTCGGTCAAGTTTACCACGGGGTTTGTTTATATGGGACCACGGCAGGGTACGGGGCCGCTACGGACACAAACATCTCAATCTGTAACAGCTAACGGCGTAGACCGCGAGGTTGGGTGGGAGGAACTCGCGGTCTCGCGGGGTCGGCATCCGTGCTGGGCCGGCCCTCGCCTGCCGTTGGCGGGTGTTGCGGGGCTGTTCGCCGCATTGCCGCCGCACTAGGGGTGTGCAAACCGTAGGATAGTCCTATTGACAGCCTGTCAACTCGTCTGGGAGGCACTGTGGCAGAAACGTTTGATATCGCGATTGTGGGCGCGGGCATTACCGGATGCGCTATCGCGCGGCAGCTTGCACGCTATGACCTTTCCATTTGCGTGGTCGAGGCGGCCAACGACATCGCGCTGGGCGCGTCGAAGGCCAACGGCGGCCTGGTGCACGCCGGCTACGATCCGGCACCGGGCACGGTAAAGGCGCAGGTCAACGCCCGCGGTTGTGAACTGTATGGCACGTGGGCTCAGGAGCTGGGCTTTTTGTTTTGCCGCACCGGGTCGATGGTGCTGGGCTTTAACGACCAGGACCGCGCGCAGCTGGAGCAGCTGCGCAGCAACGGCCTTGCGAACGGAGTACCCGAGCTATCGACCATCGGGCCCGAGCGCATCCACGAGCTGGAGCCGCGCGCGAGCGCCGAGGCGACGTGTGCGCTGTGGTGTCCCTCGACGGGCTTTGTCGATCCGTTTGAGGTCGCCATCGCCGCGCTGGAGAACGCCGTTGCCAACGGCGTGACGTTTATGCGGTCCGCGCCGGTGGAGGCGATTGAGGTCGCTGGCGGCGAGGGCGACAGTACTGCGCGCTTTACGCTGGTGACACCCGCCGGTGACGTGCGCTGCCGCTACCTCATTAACGCCGCGGGCAACGGCGCCGCGGACATCTCGCATATGGCGGGCGCCGAGGAGTTCCAGATGGTCTGGCGCCAGGGCAACATCGTGGTGCTGGACAAGGAGCCGCGCACGCTCATGCCGCTCTACCCGGTGCCGACGCCGGTATCGAAGGGCGTCATTGTGACGGGCACCGTGCACGGCAACACCGTGATCACCGCGACCGCCGCCGTACGCAAGCCGGGCGATACGCAGACCTACGCCGCCGACGTAAACGCGCTGCTGACCGGCGCGCGCAAGCTGGTGCCCGATCTGGACACGCGCCGCGTGGTGCGCGCGTTTGCTGGCGGGCGCCCGGTCATAAAGGGAACGAACGACTTCTTTATTGGGCAGTCGGCCGTGATGCCGGAGCTGTTCCAGGCGGTGGGCATTCAGTCGCCGGGCGTGGCGAGTGCGCCGGCCATTGCCGAGCGCATGGAGCAGGTGTTGCGCGATGCCGGCGTGGCTCTGCGCGAACAGGACGATTGGGACCCGATTCGCCGCGCACCGGACGACTTTGACCGTGCGCCGCTTGCGCGCAAGGAAGAACTGATCGAGTCTGACCCCGCGTGGGGACAGATCGTCTGCCGCTGCGAGACGGTGCCCGAGGCCGAGATCGTGGACGCGATTCGGCGCCAGCCGGGGGCGGTTTCGGTCG
>CAKUGX010000118.1 GCA_934654765.1 uncultured Collinsella sp.
CTTCCAGATCAACCCCGGCGAGCGCTTCGCGCTCGTTGGCCCCAACGGCGCCGGCAAAACCACCATGCTCAAAATCATCATGGGCATCGACAGCCCCGACGCCGGCCAGGTCCAGTACGCCAAGGACTGCCAGGTGGGCTACCTAGAGCAGGAAACCAATCTAGAGCAAAAGGACACCACCATCCTTGCCGAGGTCATGGCCGCCGCCAAGGAAATCCGCCGCATGGGCGAGCGCGCCAACGAACTGCAGGCCCAGATCACCGAGCTCTCCGAGCAGGGCAAGGACGTCGACGCGCTCCTTAACGAGTACGGCCAGGTCCAGGACCGCTTTGAGCACCTGGGCGGCTACGAGCTCGAGAGCAACGCCCGCAAAATCCTGTCCGGCCTGGGCTTTAAGGTCACCGACTTTGAGCGCCCGTGCTCCGAGTTCTCCGGCGGCTGGCAGATGCGTATTGCGCTTGCAAAGCTCTTCCTGCGCCACCCCGACCTGCTGCTGCTGGACGAGCCCACCAACCACCTGGATCTCGAAAGCGTCCAGTGGCTGCGCGGCTTTATCGCCAACTACGACGGCGCCGTCCTCATCGTCAGCCACGACCGCGCCTTCATGGACGCTTGCGTCGACCACGTCGCTGCTCTCGAAAACCGCCGCGTGACCACCTACACCGGCAACTACAGCAGCTACCTCAAGCAGCGCGAGGACAACCTGGAGCAGATGCGCGCCAAGCGCGCCGCCCAGGAGCGCGACATCGCCCATATGCAGGTCTTCGTTGACAAGTTCCGCTACAAGCCCACCAAGGCTGCTCAGGCCCAGGAGCGCATCCGCAAAATCGAGCAGATCAAAAAGGAGCTCGTCATCCTGCCCGAGGGCCACAAGCATATCGACTTTAAGTTCCCCGATCCGCCGCGCTCCGGCGACATGGTCGTGGGCCTGGAGGGTGTGTCCAAGTCCTACGGCGACAAGCACATCTACAGCGACATCGACCTCAAGCTCTACCGCGGCGACCACGTTGCCCTCGTCGGCCCCAACGGCGCCGGCAAGTCCACGCTCATGAAGATCATCGCCGGACTGGAGCCGCCCACCACCGGCACGCGCGACCTGGGCACCAACGTAGGTGTGGCCTACTACGCCCAGCACGCGCTCGAGGGCATGACCGAGTCCAATACCGTCCTGCAAGAGATCGACACCGTCACGCCCAAGTGGACCGTGCCGCAGCAGCGCAGCCTACTGGGCGCCTTCCTGTTTAGCGACAACGATTCCATCGAGAAGCAGGTTCGCGTCCTCTCCGGCGGCGAAAAGGCGCGTCTGGCGCTCGCCAAGATGCTCGTAGCACCCGAGGCGCTCCTGTGCCTGGACGAGCCCACCAACCACCTGGACATCGACTCGGTGGACATGCTCGAGAACGCCCTGCAAAACTTCCCCGGCACCATCGTGCTAATCAGCCACGACGAGCACCTGGTACGCGCCGTGGCCAACCGTATCATCGACATCCGCGATGGCAAGGTCACGGTCTACGACGGCGATTACGACTACTATCTCTACAAGCGCGAGGACCTCGCGGCCCGCGCCGCTGCCGAGGCAGCAGGGGAGAGTGCGCCGGCCACGGCCAAGTCCGCCAAGGTCACCGCGGCCCAGCCCGATGCGCCCGCCGCCGCTTCCAAGCCTGCCGAGGGCAAAAAGTCCAAGGAGCAAAAGCGCGCCGAAGCCCAGGCCCGCGCTGCGCTCAACAAAAAGCTCAAGGGCGTGCGCAACCAGCTCAAGAAGATCGAGGCGGAGCTCGACAAAAAGCGCGCCCGCTATGACGAGCTTATGGAATTGATGGCAAGCGAAGAGCTTTATGCCGATCAGGACAAGTTCAACGCCGCGCTGGGGGAATATAACGGCCTTAAGCAAGAGCTGCCCAAGCTCGAGGACGAATGGCTGGAGCTTTCCACCCAGATCGAGGAGGAGACCGCGCGTGAACTCTCGTAAGGCCGCTGCCGTGGCGATGAGCATCATCGCCATCGCCTGTCGCATCTGCGGCATCTTTATGAGCGCGATGACCGTGCTGCTGTGCTTTAGCGGCCTCACCGCCAAGTTGCAGATCGTAGGCTTTGTCGTTGAGCTTTCACGCGCCCTGCCGAGCGCCATCGCCGGCTACGGCGTTATCACCTCGCCCTTTGGCGGCGTGTTCCGCTTGGATTACGCCATCGTGGCCGTCATCCTGTTTGCGGCCGACTACCTGCTCACGCGCGCCTCGCGTCGCGTCCGCTAGGGTAGCGCCATGTCCAGCAGCTACCTCATGAACCTGCTCGCCAGCGCCGTCGCCGTCATCATAGGTATCGTGATCCACGAGAGCGCACACGCCGCCGCAGCCTGGGCGCTCGGCGACAAGACGGCCCGTTCGCGCGGCCGCGTGTCGCTCAACCCGCTTAACCATATCGACCCGTTTGGCACCATCATCCTGCCGCTACTCATGCTTGCCGCCGGCGGCCCGGTGTTCGCCTTCGCCAAGCCCGTGCCGGTCTACCTCAATAACCTCAAGCACCCCAAGCGCGACGAGGTCCTGGTGAGCGCGGCCGGCCCCGCGTCGAACATCGCACTCGCGTGCCTCGCGGCCGCCCTCATGCACGCAACATACGGCAACCTCTACACCAGCATGTCCTTTGCCGTAGCGTCACAGATCATGAACTTCGGCGCAATGTTTATCGTGGTCAACCTGTCACTCGCGTTCTTCAACCTCATCCCGATCCCGCCGCTCGATGGCTCGTCGATTATCGTGCCGTTCCTCAATGGCAAGGCGCTCAACAACTACTACCACCTGCAGCAATACGCCATGCCCATCCTCATCCTGGTGCTGTACTTGCTGCCCATGTGGACCGGCATCGACGTGATCGGCCGCTATTTCGACGTTACCGTGTATCCGCTGGCAGAGCAGTTGCTCACCTTCGCAATCGCCGGCATCTAAGGTAAACTTACAGGTCGACCGCGCAAAACGGTCGCAACATGCACCCAAACCGCGCCGCGAAGGCGCCGTCAAAGGAGGTCGAAGATGTCGTATCGCGTGTCGACGCAGGTCTACAGCGGACCGTTCGACCTGTTGCTGCAGCTGGTAACCCGCCAAAAAGTAGATATCGGCGCCATCTCCATCAGCGAGGTGGCCGAGCAGTACCTTGCCGAGGCCGAGCGCATCGAGGCGCTAGACTTGGACGTGGCGAGCGACTTTTTGCTGGTCGCGGCAACCCTTTTGGACATTAAGGCAGCCTCGCTGGTTCCCCAGGAGGCCCCGCGCAAGACAGACGACGATGACGAGGACGACGAAGACCTCGAGGAACTCAGCGCGCTCGACGGCGACGCCCTGCGCGAGGTCCTGATCCAGCGCCTGATCGCCTACAAGCAGTTTAAGGGCGCGGCGGCAGCCCTTGGCGCCCGCATGCAGGCCGAAAGCCGCATGCATCCGCGCGTAGCCGGTCCCGACCCCGAGTTTCTGGGCCTTATGCCCGACTACCTGGCCGGCATTACCCTGCGCGGCCTCGCTGTCATTTGCGCCGACCTGGACGGCAAGCGCCAGACCTTCCTGCTAGAAGCTGAGCACGTGGCACCGCATCGCGTGCCGCTCGACCTGACCGTGGCCTCGGTCGACCGCTTTACCATGGCGCACCAAACCTGCACCTTCCGCGAGCTGCTGGACGGCGACGCCACCACCGAGCAGCTCGTCGTCACCTTCCTGGCCATGCTCGAGCTCGCCAAGCGCGGTTCGCTCACGCTGAGCCAGGACGAGATCTTCGGAACCATCTGCATCAACCGAGTCGAGGGCGCCGAGGCATACGTGCCCGGCGAGGGCCCCGAGCTCACCGAATAGGAGCAGCAACCATGTCAACCCTTTCAACGCTGGAGGCAAACAGCCTCAAAGGCGCCCTCGAGGCGCTGCTGCTGGTGTCGAGCGACCCGGTGAGTGCGCCCGCGCTCGCCGGCGCACTGGATATCGCCCCCGGCGAGTGCGCATCGCTGCTCGCCGAGCTCAAGGTTGAGTACGAGGAGGCCAACCGTGGCTTTCAGCTGCGTGAGGTCGCCGGCGGCTGGCGCCTGTTTACGCACCCCGCCTACCACGACGTGGTCGAGGCCTATGTGTTGAGCTGGGACACGCAAAAGCTGTCGCAGGCCGCGCTCGAAACACTGGCCGTCATCGCATACCACCAGCCCGTGACGCGCGAGGTGGTCAAGGGCATCCGCGGCGTCAATTCCGACGGCGTCATCGCGTCGCTCGTGGACAAAGGTCTGGTGCGCGAGCTCGGACGCGACCCCCAGCGCGGTCAAGCCATCATCTACGGCACGACCAACGCCTTCTTGGAAAAGTTCGGTCTGCGCTCCACCCGCGATCTGCCCGATCTGGAGCAGTTTGCCCCCGACGAGCAGTCGCGTCAGTTTATCCGCGAGCGCCTGAGCGGCCGCAGCATTCAGTCCACGCTCGAGGAGCAGGCCGAGGACCTGGACGAAGAGCGCGAACTGATCGATACCGATGTTGAGGATGTTGAGGCAGTCGAGAACTTGGAAACCCTGGTCGTCGACGAGATCTCGGAGGATTTGCATGACGAGGACTAACGAAGTAGGGGAGACGCGCGCCGGCGCTGCGGTACCCAACGCGGATACGCACGAGTCCGACGCCCAGCCCGTCTATCCGCACACCATGCGCCTGCAGCGCTTTTTGGCGCGCGCGGGCGTGGCGAGCCGCCGCGGGTCGGAAGACCTGATGACTGCCGGCCGCGTGACCGTCAACGGCCAGGTCGCGACCGAACTGGGCACCAAGGTCGACGTCGACCGCGACCATATCGAGGTCGACGGCATGCCCGTCAAGCTCAACCAGGGCGCCGTGTACTTGATGCTCTACAAGCCGACCGGCTACCTCACCACCATGAGCGACCCGCAGGAGCGACCTTGCGTGGCAGACCTGGTCCCGCGCGACCGCTATCCGGGGCTCTTCCCGGTGGGTCGCCTGGACCGCGACACCACAGGCCTTTTGCTCTTTACCACCGACGGCGACCTGTCGCAGGACCTGCTGCACCCCAGCAAGCATGTCTATAAGACCTACCAAGCACTCGTGGACGGCCACCTGACCGATCGCGACTTGGGACCGCTCCGCCGTGGCATCGAGCTCGACGACGGCCTGTGCCAGCCGGCGATCTGCCGCGTCATCAACGCGCGCGAGGCAGAGGCTGTGGCACCGCAAGGCGTCAAGCCCGGTACCACCGCCGTGGAGGTCATCATCCGCGAGGGTCGCAAGAACCAGGTCAAGCGCATGCTGAGCAAGATCCACCATCCGGTAATCCGCCTGCATCGCTGCAACTTTGCCGGCCTTGAGCTCGAGGGCGTGGCCAAGGGCTCATGGCGCGAGCTCACCGACCGCGAGGTGCAGATCCTCAAGGCCGGCGGCATCCCGCCCAAGCAGGCCGTCGGCAAGCGCGCCGGCGCGGCGGCGACCAACGCCGCGACCCGCACGCGTCACCACGGCAGCCACGGCTCCGCACCCAAGCTCAACACCTACCGCGAGCGCTACACGGGCTAGAC
>CAKUGX010000119.1 GCA_934654765.1 uncultured Collinsella sp.
CATCGCGCCGAGAGTACTGCGGGGTCAGCCCGTGGGAGGCCAGGGCGCCGCTGACCGGTGGACGGCACCGAGCCGTCATGCGAAATGAAGAAGGGGGAGGCCTCGCGGCCTCCCCCTTTTTTGCGTTTTTTGGTCGCAAATGACACAGTTACACGAGTCGCTTTAGTTGCCTTTTTGAAGCTGTGCTTTTATTTAAAGACTATGAATCGAATTACAACAGCAATTGCTATGACCGTAATAATCAAAAGCAGAATTGTCAGTCGATGCTGCTTGCGTCGTTTGCTTGACGAAACGAAGATCGACTTTCCTTTTTTTGGCGTTTCGAGATAGCGAGCCGAATGCGTCAAGGTTTGCTTGGGCCGAGGCCCTCGTTGTTGATGAGTGACGGATTCTCTCATCGGCTCATCCTTATCTGCACTGTTTTTAGAGAGCGGCGCATCTTTCAGATATACAGGGTCTCCCGAGGCCACGCCCATATTTTTGCGCCCCGTTTGTGCGTCCTCGAGTGTTTGATATCGATTTCTCGTTACATACTCGGGTTCGGGATCATTGATTGGCTCTTGCGAGATATGTGGGCGATGGAACCGTGCCGGCTGCTGGGTGGACTCTTCGCCCTGCGTCGGCATAAACCTGTTGTCCTGTCTTTGATCGTCCATGGTGCCCTTTAGCTCGTTATCAACAACGCTTACGCGCTCATTGTAAGCCCCGTGCCCGAATTTGCCAGGGACATACTCGCTATTTAAGGCACGGTTCAAAGAACCTTAATCTATCTAAAACCTTAGTCATGAACACTTAGATATGCTTATAGTAAGAGACTTAAAAAACTTTATAGTCAGTGTATATATGAGAAGCTGCTGGGCATATATAAAAGCGTCAAAAGAAGTCCCAGTCACCTAGAAGATGACTCGGCAGTCCTTACAAGGAGTGGTAAACATGGCAAGCATGGTTCCTTATCGTTCGGTTTTTGGCGTCCGTCCTTCTGCAAGTTCGCTGTTTGATCTGTTTGATGATATGACCGACCTGACGAATAGCTCGATTGCCTCCAAGGCGTTCCCCGTTGACGTTGAGGACAAGGGCGATGGCTACGAGGTCAAGGCGTATCTGACCGGTGTCGCCAAGGATGACATCGACGTCGAGCTCAATGAGGGTCGCCTGTCGATCAGTGTGAACGTCGAGGAGAGCGCCGAAAACGAGGGCAAGAACTTCCTCCAGAAGGAGTTCGGCTCGTACAGCGCGACGCGCGGCGTGTATCTGAAGGACGCTTCGAGCGAGGGCCTTTCGGCTAAGTATGCTGACGGCATCCTGACCGTTACGGTTCCCAAGATTGTCGAGAAGAAGAACGTCACGAAGATTTCTATCGACTAACGATGGCTCTGCTTCAATCGAGAGTATGAATTAAGGGGGCTGGGAAGTGATTCCCAGCCCCCTTTTGTTGTCTTGAGTGGGCTATTGAATAGTTGTCGGTTGATACTGACTTGCAGGGCGTATCGAGAGCTTCCGTGGCCCTTGAAGACAGGTGGCTGAGCTGCCGAGCTCATCATCGAGACTTGCATCAAGCGCGTTGGCATAGCTTTTGACGGTAAGGCTTGGACGATTATTGTCCTGGCTGATGTGCATGGCGATGAGCTGTTCTGTGCGATCGGTAACAAGTTCTCGCGCGGCTTCGGCGGCTTGGTTGTTGGAGAGATGCCCCTTTGTGGACAGGATGCGCTCCTGAAGAAAGCGTGGGTACGGTCCTTCGCGCAACATAGTTACATCGTGGTTGCTTTCGAGCGCGAGAATTCGACAGTCTTTGAGGATGCCTATGGCCTTGCTCGACAACTCTCCGGTGTCGGTGGCAAACCCAATGGAATCATCGAGAGCATTGAATCGATAGCCGACAGGATTGATGACATCGTGCGATGTTGAGTAGGTTTGTACCTGGATGCCGGCAATGGGGAGCGTGTCGCCGGGGTCAAATTCCTCCACGGGCAGGTGCGCGAGGTTTTCTTTGCATGAAAGGGTGTCCCTACTGGCAAAGAGGGGACCATGCCAGTGCTTGCACCATACATCGAGCCCCTTGATATGGTCTCCATGCTCATGAGTGATTACAAGAGCGGCGACGTCGTCTGCCGAGAGGCCAAGCTCCGCCATGCGTTTAAGTGTCTCGCGGCGGGACAGGCCGTTATCGATCATGATGAGCCCCTGAGGCCCCTCGACGAGTGCGCAGTTGCCTTTTGAGCCGCTGCCGAGGATATGAAGGTGCAGGCGAGACATAAGATTCCAAAGGATACAATGGGTGCGGACGAATAGAGGAGGAAGCGAATGCCAACGGTATCTCAGCACTATGGACATCATGCCGCGCCGAGGACGGATAAGAACGTTCTGGCAACGCGGCAGACCGCTGCCCCCGTAGTGCTCATGGTATCAGGCGGTGCGGACTCGACGGCGCTGCTCCTTATGGCTTGCACATCAAAGCTGGATATCCAGGACGGGCGCGGCATCGCTTCCATTGCACGCGAGCGTTTGCACGTGCTGCATGTGAACCATCATCTGCGAGGCAAGGCGTCTGACGGTGACGAGGCTTTTGTGCGTGAGCTTTGCGTGCAATATGGCTTGCCGCTGTGCGTTGAGCATGCCTATTTTGATGACGAATCGGGCAATATCGAGGCTGCGGCCCGCGAGGTGCGCTATGCCGCGGCACGGAGATATGTTCGCGAACTTTGTGCCGAATCGGGCGCACCGCGGACGGCGGCTCGTATCTGTACCGCGCATACCTCGTCGGACCGCGCGGAAACATTTTTGATGAATGCCATTAAAGGGTCGGGTCCCGCGGGTCTATCAAGCATTCCACGCCGTCGGAACATTGTGGTGCGCCCCTTGCTCGACCTCACACATGATGAGCTTGTGAGCTATCTGCAGGTGCACGGTCAGCCATGGCGGGAAGATGAAAGCAACGAGGACGTTTCGTACCTGCGTAACTATGTGCGCCATCGGGTGATGCCGGTGGTGGCGCAGCGCAACACGAACGTCTGTAAGACGATTGGCGCCGCTTGCGAAATTCTGGGCGACGAAGACGCCTTTCTTTCCCAGCTTTCGGCACAGGCGTTTCGAAGCTGCCTGCGCAAGGAAGCGGCGGGCGCACTGGTGCTCGATGCGCGCCGTCTTGCCGCCGCTGAGGTTGTGATTGCACGGCGTATCGTGCGACTGGCGATCAAACGCATCGATCCGGACGCTCGTCCCGAGATGCGACATGTGGAGCGAGTCCTTTCCTGCGTTGCCGAGGGCGCCGGCTCGGTCACGCTTCCGGCGGGGATTGACGCACGCATTGAGTTTGGCATGCTGGCGTTTAAGGCGCCGGCGGCTCGCGAGGGCCTGGTCGCGGACTGGATTACCATACCCGGCCGTTTGCCGCTGGGCGGGGGACGTATGCTGGTTGCAGAGCCGATGGCCGTTGAGCCGGGATGCGATATCGTGCGCCGCGCCCGTGAGCTTGCGGCTGCCGGGGAAGTGACAGCTTTGGTAGACGCGGCTGCCCTGGGTTTTGCCGACAGCGATAGTGAGCGGATCCTGGCGGGCTCGCGTGGCGAGATCCCTGCCGAGGCGCGATTGGCGCGCCTGTGGGTGGACGGTCCCGCACCGGGAGACGTGATGTGCCCGTTAGGGATGAGTGGTCGAAGCAAGAAAGTATCCGACTTGCTAGGTGAGGCTCGCATTCCCGTTTCCGAGCGCGCCGGCGTGCCAATGGTGAGGACGGCGCCGGGGGGTGCCGTGGTGTGGGTCGCCGGAGTTCGCGCGGACGAGCGTTTTAAGTGCACGGCCGCAACGCGCGTGGCATATCTGCTCCGCGTGGTCGATGCGGAATAGCGTCCCACGCCTGCTATTCTGTGCGACGTTGACGGTATTCCCGCGCTGATGGTGCGCGGGCTGGAAAATATACCCCGTGCGCTGCTAGAATGTGTAGTTCGCGTCCATACGGCGGTGTGTGGGCGATTAAGCACAAGAAAGGGTTGTCATGGCTTCTCAACATCCGGATATCGAGAAGGTTCTGTTTACGCAGGAGGATATCGACGGTATCGTCTCTCGCTTGGGCGAGCAGATTACGCGCGACTATGCGGGTAAGGATCTGGTGCTGATTGCGGTCCTGCGCGGCGCCGTGGTCTTTATGGGCGACCTGATGCGTAAGATCGAGCTGCCGACCAACATCGATTTCATGGCTGTTTCGAGCTATGGCGACGGTGTGAAGTCTTCGGGCATCGTGCGTATCATTAAGGACCTGGATATCGACATCCGCGGTCGCGACGTGCTGATTGTCGAGGACATTCTGGACTCGGGCCTGACGCTCAAGTATCTGATGAAGAACCTTGAGAGCCGCAAGCCCGCCTCGCTGGAGGTCGCCGCCTTCCTGTGGAAGGACGTTGAGGACCGCGTCTCGGCCGTCACGCCCAAGTATGTTGGAACCCATTGCCCCGATGCCTTTGTGGTGGGCTACGGCCTCGACTATGCCGAGCGCTATCGTAACCTTCCGTATCTGGGCATTTTGAAACCGGAGGTTTATTCGTAAGATGCCCGACGACCGTAACGACAACAATTCCCAGACTCCCCGGGACCCAAAGATCCCGGGGATGCCCGGAGGCAAGAAGCCCACGCGTACGGGCTGGCTGTATTTTATTTTGGCTTGCGCGCTTCTGGGCTATGCCTTCTTTAATATGGGCTCCGGCTTTGCCAGCTCCAGCAATACCGTCAAGCTCGCGACGAGCGAGATGGTCAGCGCCATTAAGCAGGATCGCGTCGAAGATTTGACCTATACGGTTCAAGACGGAAGCGTGGCGGGTCATTACTGGAAGACGAAAAAGGACAAGGGCGATACGAGCGAGCTCAAGAGCTTTTCCTCGACCTATGTCGGCTCCGATTCGCTTGCCGAGCTTATGGCGGAGCACCCCGACACCAAGTACATCGTCAACACCAACGACCCCGATTTTTGGGGCGACTTGGCGATGAGCGTGCTGCCGACGATTGCCCTGATCGCCATCATGTTCTACTTTATGCGCCAGATGATGGGCGCCAATAATAGGAACATGCAGTTTGGCAAGACCAATGCCAAGACCAACGAGGCTACGCGTCCCAAGGTCAAGTTTGAGGATGTTGCCGGCGTGGACGAGGCAG
This sequence comes from uncultured Collinsella sp., assembly GCA_934654765.1. Taxonomy (GTDB): domain Bacteria; phylum Actinomycetota; class Coriobacteriia; order Coriobacteriales; family Coriobacteriaceae; genus Collinsella. The sequence goes on from CAKUGX010000119.1 coordinate 5,146, forward strand.
TCGAGGAGCTCGAGGAGATCCGCGACTTTTTGAGCGATCCGGATCGCTATCGCAAGCTGGGCGCCAAGATTCCGCGTGGCGTGTTGCTGGTTGGCCCTCCAGGTACCGGTAAGACCCTGCTGGCTAAGGCCGTTGCCGGCGAGGCGGGCGTGCCGTTTTTTAGCATCTCGGGTTCCGACTTCGTCGAGATGTTCGTGGGCGTCGGCGCCAGCCGCGTGCGCGACCTTTTTAAGGAGGCCAAGTCTCAGGCTCCGTCGATCATCTTTATCGACGAGATCGACGCCGTAGGACGTCAGCGCGGAGCCGGCTTGGGCGGCGGCCACGACGAGCGCGAGCAGACGCTCAATCAGCTTCTGGTCGAGATGGACGGTTTTGAGG
>CAKUGX010000120.1 GCA_934654765.1 uncultured Collinsella sp.
GCGCGGAGCCGGCTTGGGCGGCGGCCACGACGAGCGCGAGCAGACGCTCAACCAGCTGCTGGTCGAGATGGACGGTTTTGAGGAGAGCGAGTCGGTCATCCTGATCGCCGCGACCAACCGTCCTGACATCCTGGATCCGGCATTGCTGCGTCCCGGTCGTTTTGACCGTCAGGTAACGGTCGACCGTCCGGATGTGAAGGGCCGCGAGCAGATCTTGCGCGTGCATGCTGAGAACAAGCCGATGGACGAGGACGTTAAGTTTGAGAAGCTCGCCCAGATGACCGTTGGCTTTACTGGTGCCGATTTGGCGAACCTGCTCAACGAGTCTGCGCTGCTGGCCGCTCGCCGTCATCGTTCCGTGATCTCGATGGACGAGGTCGAGGAGTCGATGGAGCGTGTGATTGCCGGACCGCAACGCAAGGGTCGCGTGATGACCGAAGCCGAGCGCACCACGATTGCCTACCATGAGAGCGGTCACGCTTTGGTGGGCCACATCCTGGAGCACTCCGATCCGGTTCATAAGATTTCGATTGTCAGTCGCGGCCAGGCTCTGGGCTACACGTTGCAGCTTCCGCAGGAGGATCACTTCCTCAAGACCAAGAACGAGATGCTCGACGAGCTTGCCGTGTTCTTGGGCGGCCGCGTCGCCGAGGAGCTCATGTGCGATGACATCACGTCGGGTGCGAGCAACGACCTGGAACGCGCGACCAAGATGGCGCGCGAGATGGTTACGCGTCTGGGCATGAGCGAGGAGCTGGGCACGCAAGTGTTTGGCGAGGCGCAGCATCAGGTGTTCCTGGGTCGCGACTATGCCGATCACCAGGATTACTCCGAGGAGACGGCGCGTCGCATCGACATCGAGGTCCAGCGCATTATGCGTGAGGCCCATCGCCGTGCGGTCGAGATTTTGGATGCCCGCCGCGATCAACTCGATCTGATGGCCAAGGTGCTGCTTGAGCGCGAGACCGTCGAGGGTGACGCCGTGAACGCCCTGCTCGACAACGAGTGGGACGCTTACCTTGAGCGCGAGGGCGATATCCTGGCGGCCAAGGAGGAGCGCAACGCCAAGGCGGCTGGCATGCCGACCAAGAAGCGCTCGCCTCGCATGAGCGAGGAGGAGCTGGCGGCTGATGCTGCGGCCTTTGCGCAGGCGGCCATGCAGGAGGATGCCGAAGCCGCATCCGATGATGCCGGCGATGGCAATGCTGTCAACGCTGATGGCAACACCGACGCCGACAAATAGTTCTTGTAGCGAAAGCCTCCGCGGGGAAACCTGTGGAGGCTTTTTCTTTTGAGCGGTATGTTGATTGGGGACAGACTTAAATGAGCGTTTTCACGCATTTAAGTCTGTCCCCAATCAACATTGCTGCGGCACTTTGCTCGACTAAAGCGTACAATAGCGCCTATGCGAAAGGGGAACAGATGATCAACGAAACCATGTATGCTCGCGGTGCGGAGAGCTCCATCATTCGCGAGATTTTTAGCTATGGCCTTGAGCGCAAGGCGCAAATCGGCGCGGAAAACGTGTTCGATTTCTCGCTGGGCAACCCGAGCGTTCCTGCTCCCGCTGCCGTCGCGGAGTCCATCAAAAAGGCGCTTGAACTGCCGAGCGAGCAGCTGCACGGATACACGCCCGCACCGGGCCTGCCGCAATGTCGAGCAGCCGTCGCCGAATCGCTCAACCGTCGCTTCGGTACGAGCTATGAGGGCAAGGATGTCTTTATGACCGTGGGCGCGGCGGCTTCGCTCACCTGCACGCTCAATGCCGTTACGAACCCGGGTGACGAAGTCATTGTTATCGCTCCGTACTTCCCGGAGTATCGCGTGTGGATCGAGAAAGCTGGTTGCACGTGCGTCGAGGCGCTCGCCGATGAAGATACGTTCCAGCTGAGCGTGAGTAACGTGCTCAAGGCGATTACCGATAAGACGGCTGCCGTCATCATCGACTCGCCCAACAATCCGACCGGTGCCGTATATACACGCGACACGCTGACGCGACTGGCCAATGTTCTGCGCGAGGCCAACGCTCAGCGCGATCCCGAGAATCCGATTATGCTCATCTCTGATGAGCCGTATCGTGAGATTGTCTATGGCGCCGAGGTGCCTTGGGTGCCTTCGATCTACGAGCACACCATCGTGTGCTACTCGTATTCCAAGTCGCTTTCGCTACCGGGCGAGCGCGTCGGGTGGATCCTGGTTCCCAATACGAATCCTCAGGCAGCTCGTCTAATGCCGGCCGTTGCCGGTGCCGCCCGCACGCTGGGCTTCGTGTGCGCACCGGCCCTCTTCCAGCGTGTAATCATCGACTGCATTGATGAGCCGAGTGATGTCGAGGCCTATGCGCGCAACCGCACCGCGCTTACCGACGCACTAGCGGAGTACGGCTACACCTATGTTGAGCCGGATGGCGCGTTCTACCTGTGGGTGAAAGCGCTGGAGCCCGATGCAAACGCCTTCTGCGAGCGCGCGAAGAAGTATGAGCTGCTCGCGGTGCCTTCGGATAGCTTTGGCATGCCGGGCTGGTTCCGCCTGGGCTACTGCGTGAGCTATGAGACAATCGTCAACTCGCTGCCTGCCTGGAAGCAGCTGGCCGACGAATATCGTCGAAAGTAAAGCGCTCTGCTTACAATGTTTTACGTGAAACGGGGTTTGGTTTTAAGCCAGACCCCGTTGTCTATGCCGTTGTGTGATTGGGATGAAGCAGTTTTACGACTGCCGAAAGCTATGCGTACAATGAATATACGCGACGGCCATACTGGACAAGGAGACCCGATGCCCTACCTTCTTTCTTGTGATATTCATACTCATACGATGTTCTCTGCGCATGCGTACTCAACCATCGAGGAGAACATCTATTGGGCGGCAGAGCGCGGCCTTCAGGTGCTCGGTTCCGCCGATCATTTAAGCTCGATGGTTACGCCTTGCCCCAATGACCTGCGCAGTTTCCAATTCTTTATTAACCAGGATATCTGGCCGCGCATTTGGAGCGGCGTGCTGGTGCTTCGCGGCGCCGAGGCCGATATCGTTTCGCTGGATGGAGGCCTGTTTGGCGAGGACATTCCCGTTTCGCTCGATATTGCCGGCGATTCGTACAGTCACCAGCATTCGCTGTTCGATTTGGTGACGCGTAATTTGGATTATTTGGTGGCAAGCGTGCATAACCCGCAGTTTGCCGAAGGCGCGACGCTCGCCCAGACGACCGAGATGTACATCAATGCCCTGGAGCACCCCAAGGTGTTCATGCTTGGGCATACGGGGCGTTCGGGCGTGCCGTTCGATATCGATGAGGTGCTGTTGGCGGCCAAGGCCAAGCACAAGATTATCGAGATCAACAACCATAGCCTTGAGCACGGTGCCGACACTGAGCATTGGGCCGTATGCCGCAAGATCGCCGAGCGCTGCGCCGAGCTGGGCGTTGGCATTGGCGTGTCGACCGATGCCCACATTGGCATGGCAATTGGCAAGCTCGACCATGCCCGCAAGATGCTCGACGAGATTCACTTCCCGTTGGATTTGATTGTGACGCGCGATCGCGAGACGCTGCTTCGCGAGATGGCGGCAGCCGGCGTCTGCGACCTGCGCAAGGGCATGTAACGGCGTTCATAAACCAAGTGAAGGGGGCGGTCCAGACGGGCCGCCCCCTTTCTTGTGCCGGTGGATTAGCGGCGTTCGAGGACCGCTACGGTTTCGGTGTGGTCGGTATGGGGGAACATGTCGACGGGCGTGATCTTGAGCAGGCGATAGCCTCCGTCGAGGAGCTGGTGCAGGTCGCGCTCTTGGGTCACGGGGTTACAGCTGATATAGGTGATGCGGCGCGGCTTGAGTGCGCAGGCGGCTTCGAGGAACTCGGGGGTGGAGCCGGCGCGCGGCGGGTCGATGGAAAGGACGTCGATCCGCTCGTTGTTGTCGGCAGCGTCCAGGATGTAATCGGTGGCGTCGTCGGCCATAAACCAAGCACTGCGGGTGAGTCCGTTGAGCTCGGCATTGCGACGTGCGTCGGCAATGCCGGCGGGGTTGCGCTCAACACCGAGCAGCATAATGCCGACACCTTTGTCCTGGGCATCTTTAGCTGCGCACAGGCCGATAGTTCCGCTACCGCAATAGGCATCCATGAGTACGTCACCCTGCTGCAGATCCATACCGTCAATGGCGAGTTGATAGAGCAGTTCGGTCTGCTGCGGGTTGGTCTGATAGAACGCGGTAGGGGAGATGTCGAAGTCGCAGCCGAGCAGCTGATCGCGCATGCATTCGGCGCCATAGACGATACGGGTCTCCTTGCCCAAGATGGCATTGCCGGGGCGTCCGTTGATGTTCTGGGCGACGGTGACAATATGCGGATCGAGTGCGGCGACGGCCTCAAAGAACTCCTGCGCATGCGGCAGGTCGCGCTGAGCGGTCACGAGGGTGACCATAATCTGGTCGGTGCGCCAGCCACAGCGAACGACGGCATAGCGAAGCAAACCAAGATGCTTGTCCTCATTAAAGGCGGGAATATGCAACCGCTCAGCTTCGCGTGCGATGCCGTTGAGAATCTGACGGGCACCCGGTGCCTCGACAGGACACTCGGGTACGGCAACGATCTTGTGCGTGCCGCGCTCAAAGAAACCGCAACGGACAGCGCCCTCTTTGCCGGGAGCAAACGGAGTGGCAGCCTTATGACGAAAACCACGCGGCGCAGGATACTTGCCCGGATCGCCCAAGGTGACACCCATACCACGAATAGGATCAACAGCAATGCCCTCACGCTCGCAAAGCGAGGCAAAAAGCTCCTCCATAGCAGCCTGCTTGGCGGCGAGCTGCTTCTTATAAGGACGATTGAGCGCCGTACACCCACCACAAGCTTTCATGATCGAACAGGGAGACTTGGGGTCCACAGCCTTACGCGCAGACGAAACCGGATCTTTATGCGAGCGCTTGGAGCGAGTCTGAGATGCCTTGTCCTCGCTCCGACGAGAACTGGGGCGCTTGGCCTTAGCCTTGCCCTTGGCCGACTTACCCTTCGCATCCTGAGACGACTTGGATTTCGTAGAAGATTTTTTCTCCTCCGACCCCTCAGCCGCCTCGATCAAAGCACGACGAGCCTTACGTTCCGCACGAGATTCTGCCATGAATTAACCCCACTAATTTATAAATTGAAAGCTGCAAGCATTGTACCGTGCCAAGCTAGCAGACGATATGCAAGCGCCCATTTCCTGTCAGCGATAAGTCCAACGACGTTTGCCCGCCGGGCACCGGGGCAGGGGTTAAGTTTGTCGCGAGTTCCGCACGAACAGGAGGCCACTTAATGTGGCCTCCGTCGTGAGCAGGACTGTAGAGC
>CAKUGX010000121.1 GCA_934654765.1 uncultured Collinsella sp.
GCACACGACCGCGCGAGGCACTCGCCAGCATGTCGCCCGTTATCACGCGCCAACGCGCACGGTCACGGCAGAGCGACTCGATATTCTTGGTAATGAGCCGCGCGGCATTCCGATCGATCTCGAACGTCGTGAGCGAGCTGGCACCACGTGAGAGCATCTCTAACCCTAAGGCACCGGAGCCGCCAAAGGCGTCCAGCACGCGGACCTCGTCCAGATCGAAGTCAAATGCCGACATGACCATAGATGCGCATGCCTCGCGCACACGATCGGTCGTGGGGCGGGTGACATCGCGACCACGGGGCTCCTCGATCTTACGACCGCGCCATTCGCCGCCGATGATTCTCATCCTCCGCTGACCTCCTTAAAAATGTGTCGATATCGCATGGCGACCGCATCGCGCAGGGGGCGCGTCGCCACGGAGTCAAGGTTGCAAGCATACCGCAAGAGCTCGACCGCGTCCAAATGGGCCCACTCGATCAGTTCCTCGTCGGCATCCAGGTCGACAAAGCGCAGAGTCACACCGCCATGCTGGCGGTACCCGAGGATTTCGCCCTCGTGGCGCAGACGAAGGTCCATCTGGGCGAGCGTAAAGCCGTCCGAGGTCTTTTCGAGCGACTGGAGGCGGTCTTGTGCCGCCGACGCGCCGCCGTTGCCCTTGGAGTGCGTCATGACCAGGCACGTGCCCGACACGCTGCCACGGCCCACGCGACCGCGCAGCTGGTGTAGGGCAGCCAAACCAAAGCGCTCGCCGTTCTCGATGACCATGACGGTGGCGTTAGGCACGTCGACGCCCACCTCGACCACCGTAGTCGAGACGAGAACGTCGATCTCGCCACGCTTGAAGGCATCGATAACCTGGTCCTTCTCCCCCGCTGGCATGCGGCCGTGAAGGCGCTCGATGGCAAGACCCGGCAACGCCAGGCGCAGTCGGTCGAGCTCGGTCGCTGTATCGTGCAGCGGCACGGGGACCGCCACGCGGCCCTCGTCGTCGCGGGCGATACCGGGAACGTCCTCCAGATCATCGGCCGAGTCACTCGGCTCCACGAGCGGACAGATCACATAGGCCTGCTGTCCCTTCTCGTGCGCCTCGCGGATAGCGCCATAGGCCAGATCGCGGCTCGATTCGGTGAGCACGCGCGTGGTGACACCGGCACCGGGAACAGGACGGTGGCGGATGGTGCTCGTGTCCAGATCGCCGTAGACAGAAAGCGCCAGCGTGCGCGGGATCGGCGTAGCTGTCATAACGAGCAGATCGGCACCGGGCCCCTTGGCGCGCAGGGCGTTGCGCTGACCCACGCCAAAGCGATGCTGCTCGTCGATGACGACGAGCGACAGATGGTTAAATGTCACGTCGTCCGAAAGGACCGCGTGCGTACCAAAGAGCACGTCGAGCTCACCAGACTGAAGCTGAGCATGGATCCGCTCCCGCTCGACCGCCGGAGTGGCGCCCGTCAGGAGCGCCCACGTCATACCGGCCTGAGAGAGCAAGGGGCCAGTCTTGTCGGCATATTGACGTGCCAAAACGCCTGTAGGTGCCATGACACAGGCTTGGGTGCCGCTATCGGCAGCCACAGCCAGCGCGCAGGCGGCAACGGCCGTCTTGCCGGTGCCGACGTCGCCCAGCAGCAGACGGTTCATCACACGGCCGCCATCGCACATGTCATGCAGGATGTCTTGGAATGCGGCCTCCTGCTCGTCACTCAGTGAGAACGGGAGTGCCTGTCTGAGTGTGGCCAGATGCTCGCCCGTAATGTGCGCGTAAGGCACCACATCGACCAGGCCGCCGTCGTTGCGCAGGCGCAGCGCCAGCTGCAGGTAGAGGCACTCCTCGTAGGCAAGACGCCGGCGCGCGATATCGCGCTCGGCCATGCTCGAGGGAAAGTGAATCGATCGAAGCGCACGGGCACAGCTCATCAAGCGGCGCTTAACGCGCAGCGGCGCGGGAATGGGATCGAACGGATTGCCGACAACTTCGAGCGCACCGCTTACGATACGGCGCATCCACGCCTGGCTCACGCCGTCACTCACGTAGTGGACCGGCAGAATGGTGCCGGCAGCGCGCCCCTCCTCGAGCTTCTCGAAGTGAGGCGAGGCCATCTGCTTAAAGCCGTAGGCAAACTCGACCTTGCCCATCACGGCCAGGCGGTCGCCTTGCTTGAGCTGCTGGGCAATCCAAGGCTGACGGAAATAGGCGACCTGTAGCACGCCCGTCTCGTCCACAAGCGAGACCTCGGTCACCTGCATACGCGGACGGGGCTGCTTTTGCACGATGCGATCGACCGTGGCGATAATCGTGCACACGGTACCGATGGGCGCCATCTCGATAGACCAGGAGCGGGTGAAGTCCAGGTACCGATGAGGGATATGGAGAAGGAGGTCCCCCACCGTCCGAATTCCCAGACGGCGAAGGGCCTCCTCACGTTTACCCGAAACATATTTGAGTCGCGCGATATCCTCGTCGAGCGCATTGCTCTGGGCAAAGCGCTCCGAGACGCGCGGCACGGAGCACAGCTCGGACATGGGCAGAGCCTACTCGATCGAGAAGATCACAGGGTAGAGCGGCTGCTCGCCACGATGGGCGTCAATCTCCAGATCGGGCTGAGCCTCCTCGATGGCATCGACGATCTCCTGGAAGGCCTCGTCGGACAGCTCCTCGCCGGCCAGAATCGTCAGCGCGTCGCCCTCCTCTTCCTCCTGCATACGGTTGATGCAGTCGAGCGTAACCTGCTTCACGTCGGAGCCGACCACATCGATGGAGCCGGCGATGATGCCCATGACGTCGCCGGAGTGAATCGGCGAGCCGTCGGAGGCACTGGAATCGCGCACGGCACGGGTGACCTCGCCATCGCGAACCTCGCTGATGGCATCGACCATAGCGGCCACGGCATCCTCGAGCTCGGAATCGGGCAGAACCGCGAACAGCGCGGAGAAGGCCTGCGGGACGGTCTTGGTGGGAACGACGGCGACCTTCTTATCGGTGCAGGCGGAGGCAGCGGCCTCGGCAGCCATGCGGATGTTGCCGTTGTTGGGCAGGATGATGACCGAGGTCGCGTTGACCTGGTCCACGGCGCCCAACAGGTCGGCGGTCGAGGGATTCATGGTCTGGCCGCCCGAAACGATCACATCGACACCGAGGGACTTGAGAATGTCGGCCTCGCCGGAGCCGGCGGCAACGGCGACAAAGCCCAGCGCCTTCGCGGGCTCGGCGGCCTTCTCCTGATCCTCGTGGATCTTAGCGGTGCGGTCGTGGGCCTCCATCTCCATGTTATGGATAAAGACCTCGTAGATCTGGCCAAGCTGCAGCATGTGCTCGAGCACCAGGTTAGGGGTGTTGGAGTGCACGTGGATCTTGTAGTCGGGATAGGCACCCACGAGCAGCTCGCAGTCGCCCATGGAACCCAGGAACTTGAGGCACTCGTCCTCGTCGAAGGGGGCGTCGGCCTTGAAGAGGAACTCGTTGCAGTAGCGGAACTCCGAGCCCTCCCAGTCGTCGTTGGCCTCGATCTCCACGCGGCCGAGAGCCGCATCGCGGGCGGAGCCGGCGGAGTCAAACGTAGCGGAGAAATCCTCGACCACGGTGCTGCGGCCAAGAGCGGCAGCAACAAAGTTCTCCAGGAAGATGGCAAAGCCAAAGGCTCCAGAGTCGACTACGCCGTTCTCCTTGAGGACAGGCAGCAGGTCGGGCGTACGGGCGACGGACTGATAGGCCTCGACGACGATGGCGTCGAGCGCGTCCTCGGCCGAGAACTTCTTCTTCTCGCACTCGTCGGCCTTGGTCGAGACATCGCGCAGGACCGTGAGGATCGTGCCCTCGATGGGCTTACGAACGGCCTGGAAGGCGACCTTGACGGCACGACGGAAGGCGAAGGCGATGTTGGCGGACGTAACGGGTTCGTCGGCAGAGACGAGGCCCTCGGCCACGCCGCGCAGGATCTGCGAAGTGATAACGCCCGAGTTACCGCGAGCGCCCATGAGGGAGCCATGGGTGATGGCGCCGGCGATGGCCTCCATGTCGGCGTCGGCGGGAAGCGCAGAGAGCTCCTTGGTCACCGAGGCGAGCGTGAGCGACATGTTGGTGCCGGTATCGCCATCGGGTACGGGGAAGACGTTGAGCTTGTTGATCTCCTCGGCCTTGTCGGAAACGGCAGCCGCAGCGATCGGAAAACAGGTGCGAATGGTCTTTGCAATCATGGGTATTTGAATCTCCGTTTTCGGATGCTAGTTCAGACGGCTCTTGAGCGCGTCGATGTGGATGCCGATCTTAAGGCTGGCAGGATCGATCTGGGCGATCTCCTGCAGGGTGAAGGCAACGGAGCTCGAAAGATTGTGGCAGACGGACTTCATGTTGACGCCGTTCTCGAGCACGACGTGCAGATCGACCGTGAGGCCGTTCTCGTCGGCGGAGACAAGTACGCCCTTGCGGAGGCGCTGGCCGGCAAGCAGGCGCACGCTCTCGGCGCCCTGGAGCTGCTCAGCCATACCGACGACGCCGTAGCACGTCATCGCGGCATAACCGGCAATATCGGCAATTACGTCGTTCGAGACGCTCAGGCTGCCGTTAATGGTCTCAGACACAAGAATCTCCTTTTCTGGTGCTCGCGGCACCATGTCGTGGGAGCAATCATTCCAACATTCTACAACGACCGCGCCATGTTGAGGTGGCGGGGTTCGCGATTACATCCTCGACACGAAATGTTGATATGGCAACGTTGGCACCGAGCGATCGCGGCATGAAAAAACCCGCCGCATAAGCGACGGGTTTTACAACCTGGCTCCCCGGGTAGGACTCGAACCTACAACAGCGCGGTTAACAGCCGCGTGCTCTACCATTGAGCTACCGAGGAATTTAAAAGCCCAGCGGAATGGGCTGAGAAATTCTGGCTCCCCGGGTAGGACTCGAACCTACAACAGCGCGGTTAACAGCCGCGTGCTCTACCATTGAGCTACCGAGGAATTTAAAAGCCCAGCGGAATGGGCTGAGAAATTCTGGCTCCCCGGGTAGGACTCGAACCTACAACAGCGCGGTTAACAGCCGCGTGCTCTACCATTGAGCTACCGAGGAA
>CAKUGX010000122.1 GCA_934654765.1 uncultured Collinsella sp.
CCTGGTGTTTTCGAGCTATACGGCACAGGTCCAGGGTCAGGGCATGAAGCCCACCACGCGCACGGTGGACTCGGGCTTTGCCAAGGCGGCCGGCAGCATAGCCAAGTTCTTTGACGCCGCCGTGGGCAGCAAGCTCGTCAAACTTGTCCGCCTGCGCTACCTGGACGATGCGCCGCTGTGTCTGGAGACCACCTATTTGCCGCCAAGCTTTGGGTCGCTCATCGATCGCGATATCAACGGTTCGCTCTACGCCACGCTGCGACAGGAGTTCCATCGTGCGCCGGCGCAGGGGCATAAGACCTTCGAGGTGTGCTATGCCTCGCAAAACGAGGCGTTTTTGCTCAACGTCGAGCGCGGGCAGGCGCTGATCCTTATCACTGACTACGTCTACGACACCGACGGCCGCCCGCTGCACATCTCCAAGCGCATCCAGCGCACCGACCGCGCCAAATACACCGAGTCCATCGGCTAACCTGCCAAAATAAACCTGTCCCTAAATGGTAGGTTTGGGGAGGTCGGGGAACCAGGTTGGTTTGGGTTGGTTGGGGACGCGCTCGGCTAGGACCAGCTCCATCCAACACATGTCGTACCAACGGCCGAACTTTTGGGCGCAGCGGTCGAAGGCGCCCACCAGGCGATACCCCATATGGGCATGGAAATCCTGGCTGTTGTGCGTCAGGTACTCGTCGTCCTTATCGTGCGGCACGGCGATGAGCGCGCACATGTTGGTGATGCCCATCGCGACCAGGCACTGCTTGAGCGCATCGTGCAGCTTGCGGCCCAGCCCGCCGTGACGCACGTCGCGCGCCAGGTAGATCGACGTCTCGACCGACCAGTCGTATGCCTCGCGGCTGTTAAGCGGGCTCACATAGGCATAGCCTACCGGGCGCCCGTCCAGCTCCATCACCAAATACGGATAGCGCTTGAGCGTACGCTCGATGCGCCCGGCGAACTCCTCAACGCTCGGCACCTCGTATTCGCAGGTAATCGCCGTCTGGCGCACATACGGCTCATAGATGGCAAGCAACGCCGGCGCGTCATCGGGCGTCGCCAGGCGAATCGTCGGCTCGGACATCTCGGTCATACAATCCTTCCCCCACAAAAGCAAAGGCCGCCCTGCGCCAAACCCAGGCGTAGGACGGCCCTCGTCATTGCATCAAGCTACAGGACAGCCGCCAACGCGTCGATGTCCTCCTGCGTCGTGGCCCAGCTGGTGCAAAAGCGCACCACCGTATGGGTCTCGTCGTACTTTTCCCAGTACTCAATCGAGGCATGCTCGCGAATGCGCGCCATGTCCTCGTTGGGCAGAATCACGAACTGCTGGTTCGTAGGCGTCTCCAAGAAGAACTGGTAGCCGCGCTCATGTAGCACGCGGCGCAGCGCCTGAGCGGTCTCAATCGCCTGACGACCGATCTCAAAATACAGGCCATTGGTAAAGAGCGCCTCAAACTGCACACCCGTCAAGCGACCCTTGGCCAACAGCGCGCCGTGCTGCTTAATGCGCGGAATGGGATGCGCCGGAGCGTGCATGCCGCAAAACACCACGGCCTCGCCGCAAAGCGCGCCGCACTTGGTGCCGCCGATGTAGAACACGTCGCACAGCTGCGCCAGCTCGGGCAGGGTAATGTCGCACTCATCGGCCGCCAGCGCATAGGCCAGGCGGGCGCCATCCACAAACAGCGGAATCTGGCGCTTCTGGCACACCGCATGGATTGCCGCGAGCTCAGCCTTGGAGTACAGCGTGCCGTACTCGGTCGACAGGCTCACATACACGGCGCCCGGAAACACCATGTGCTCACAGCTCTCGTTTTCGTAGAACACTTGGATATAATTTTCGAGATCCTCGGCGTGCATCTTGCCCTCGTAGCCGGGGATGGTGAGCACCTTGTGGCCGCCAAACTCGATGGCGCCCGCCTCGTGGCAGGCAACGTGGCCGGTCTCGGCGGCAACCACGCCCTCGTACGGCGCGAGCAGCATGTCAATCACCGTCGCGTTGGTCTGCGTGCCGCCCACCAGCAAAAATACGTCGGCATCGGGAGCCTGACAGGCCTCGCGGATCAGCTGCTTGGCACGCTCGGTGTGCGCATCGGCGCCGTAGCCAGGCTGCGGCTCCATGTTGGTGTCGACGAGCGCCTGCAGCACCGCCGGGTGCGCGCCGTGGGAATAGTCGTTGTTGAACGCGAGCATGGCAATCCTCTCTTACCAGGTATCGACCAGATGATTCAGGTGGGGCTATTGTACGCCGTGAGGATAGGCAATGCGCGCGGCAAGGCACTCAAGTGCCAACACCAGGGCAAAGCCGCAGCTCACATCAGTCAAAAAGTGTGCGCCGATCACGATACGGCCAAAGGCGACGAGCGCCGCGACGGCCGCCGCCACCCAAAAGACCGCGCGGCGTCGCGACGGCTTTTCCTTAAAGGCCGCCGCGGGAAGCCCGGCGAGCATAAGGCCGATCGCCGCGTGCGCCGTGTGTCCGCTCGCAAACGACTTAAAGCCGTCCTTGATTACGCCGGCCGCAATATAGCTCCACTTGTCGGGGTTGCCAATCACCCACCACGGCTGAAAATTGAGCCCCGGCGTGACCTCGATCACGCGCATGCGCGGGCGCGACCACAGTGGCTTGACGATCACGTTGAGGATGATGGCCTGGGCAACCCACACGGCAAGCACCATCAGCGCCCAGCGCGTGAGATCGTCGGGGTCGGTGTCGCGCGTAAGGCGATAGGCGATGAGGTTGGCCGCGATGACCAATGCAAACGTCAGAACCAGCTGAAACGCAATTAGCTTGCCGCCGACGCGCAGCGATCCGATAATCTCGTAGCCGACCAGGCCTACGTTGATCAGAACGCCCAGCGCGGCGAGCCACTTGCTCGCCTTGGAATCGGGGCGTGCCGAACGCACGAGCATAATGCCCGCGACGCTCGCCGTCAGCTCGAACGGCAGCTCGCCGGCCGCCTCGACAAAGCGGCCAAACAGGCTAGACGAGTTGAACAGCGCGCTCGAGATCTGATAATCAAAGAAGCTACCCACGCCCAGACAAAGGCACAGGACAACCGCGATCATGGCGGCATCTTTCTTATAGATATACCCGAACATGCTTTCCTTTCGATGGGGTCAGATTGCCCAAATGGGGCGTTTGCAGCGTCGACCCGTTAGTCATCGTCAGTCGCGCCCAGCTGCTGCAGTAGCATGAGCGCGGCCGCCACCGGGCCGGTGCCGTCGTTGGCGTCGAGACCTCGGCCCAGGCCGCTGCCCGCACCGGCGCCCGCCTTGTAGGGCACCGACAGCTTGCGGCTCTTGGGGAAGTTCACCGCGCCATAGCGATTCTTGAACTCAAAGGCTACCTTCTTGGGAACGTCAACCCCCAGGAAGGTAATGCGCCCACCGCTGAGCGTGACGCTCTCGAGCCCCAGGCGCTCGCCGCGAATGCGGATGCGCGCGCGGTTGAACAGGTTGAGTCCCGCCAGCGGCAGCTCACCATGCGCGGCCTCGGTCTCCTCCTGCACCTCGTCGACACTCTCCAGGTCCTCAGCCGCCGCGAGCTTGCGGTACACGAGCACGCGCTGGTCCACCGCCGGCATATATTCCTCGGACAAGAAGTAGTCGGCCGGCAGGTTGATGCCCACGCTCGCCGCCTCCACGCCGGCGTCGTCATCGCCGCGCGCCTCGGCCACGGCCTGGCCCAGCATCTGCGTAAACAGGTCAAAGCCCACGCTCGACAGGTTACCGTGCTGCTCGGCACCCATAAGCGAGCCGGCGCCGCGGATCTCCAGGTCGCGCATGGCGATGCGCATGCCGCTGCCCAGGTCCTGGAACTCGGAAAGCGCGGTCAGGCGCGCCGTGGCCTCCTCGGTCAGCGGCAGCTCGCCGGGGAACATAAAGTACGCGTATGCCTGCGTGGCCGAGCGGCCAACGCGGCCCTTGAGCTGGTAAAGCTGCGCCAGGCCCAGGCGCTGCGAATCCTCGATGATGAGCGTGTTGGCCGTCGCGTTGTCGATGCCGCTCTCCACGATGGTCGTGGCGATGAGCACGTCGATCTTCTTGGTCGCGAACTCGATCATCACGTCCTCGACCTCGCGCGGGCTCATCTTGCCGTGTGCCACGCCCACGCGCGCCTCGGGCGCGGCCTCGTGCACGCGGGCCACGGCGTCATCGATGGTCTTAACGCGGTTGGACACGTAGTACACCTGGCCGCCGCGGCCCACCTCCAGGCGAATCGCCGCGCTCACTACGTCGGGGTCGTACTCCCCCACGTGCACGATCACGGGGCGACGTCCGGTGGGCGGCGTGGTGATCAGGCTCATGTCGCGCACGCCGCTCGTGGCCATCTGCATGGTACGCGGGATGGGCGTGGCCGAAAGCGTGAGCACGTCAATCTGCTCGCGCAGGTTTTTGAGCTGCTCCTTGTGCTGCACGCCAAAGCGCTGCTCCTCGTCGATGATCACCAGGCCCAGGTTCTTAGGGTTCACGTCAGCCGAAAGCAGGCGATGCGTGCCGATAAGCACGTCGATTCCGCCCTCGGCAAACGCCTTGAGCGCGCGCCTTTGCTGCGCCGGCGCGCGGAAGCGGCTGAGCACCTCGACCTCCAGGCCAAACGGGGCAAAGCGCTCAAAGAACGTCTCGTAGTGCTGCTGGGCCAAAATGGTCGTGGGGCAAAGCACCATGACCTGACGGCCGGAGTCCACGCACTTAAACGCCGCGCGCAGGGCGACCTCGGTCTTGCCAAAGCCCACGTCGCCGCACAGCAGGCGGTCCATGGGCTTGGGCGCCTCCATGTCGGCCTTAATGTCGGCGATGGCCTCCAACTGGTCGCGCGTCTCGTCGTAAGGGAAGCTCTCCTCCATCTCGATCTGCTCGGGCGTGTCGGGCGGGCAGGCGATACCGGTAATCGACGAGCGGCGCGTATACAGATCGACCAGGTCAAACGCCAGCTTTTTGGCGTTCTTGCGCGCCTTGTTGGTGGCACGCGTCCAGTCGGCGGTGTTGAG
>CAKUGX010000123.1 GCA_934654765.1 uncultured Collinsella sp.
CTTTTGGATAGCAGCTTATTTGAATAAGTTGCTTTACAGCACTTAGTTTAGTCAGATTGATTCTATGTTTCTTGACTTATTTGAATAAGTGGATGAACGGTCGTTTTTGCGCGGTGAACGGCAGGCATCATGCTCGAACGGTATGCTCGAACGGTATACTGAAGCACAACTTATTTAAATGATTCAAAGGATAGCTATGAAAGCCATTTGGCAAGGTATTTACAACGATGTCAAGGGCGACATTCTTGAGGGGACGTATCCGTTTCAGTCGTTTCTCCCCTCCGAGGCCCAACTCGTCCAAAAATACGAGTGTTCGCATAATACACTTCGACGCGCGCTCACTGCGCTCGCCGACGAGGGACTGGTGCAACCGATTCACGGCAAGGGTGTCCGCGTCATCTGGCGCCCACGCAGTCGCGCCCTGTTTGAGGTTGGAGGTATCGAAACATACGACGAGTCCGTCAGACGCATGGAGCTTGATTCCGAAACAAAGGTGACGCTCTTTGAGCAAGTCAAAGCCACCGAAAAGGCAGCCCACAGAACGGGGTTTGAAGTCGGGTCAGATCTCATTCATCTCGAGCGCGTTCGTTCCATAGCCGGTTGCCCAGTCATTCACGATGAAAGCTATTTTTTGGCAAGCGACGTACAGGGGCTCGATGCCGATAAGGCCTCAAGCTCCATTTATCGATATCTCGAGCAGGACCTTGGCCTTAAGATTGCCCAAAGCAGTCGCCAAATAACCGTTGAACCCGCCACCAAGCGCGATTATGAGCTGTTGGACCTTCCCGAAGACTGCTACATGGCCGTTGTGTCCAACCAAGTCTTTACCGCCGCCGGAGAAATGTTCGAATACACCTGTTCGCGACACCGCCCCGACTACTTTATCTTTCACGATATCGCTCGACGCAAGTAGCAGTAAAAAAACGGCTCAAATCCAAACCCGGATTTGAGCCGTTATTACTACGCATCTGCGATGTTACGTAATCAAACCAGCAATAAACCTAGTCACGCGTCAGCTTGCGGTGAATACGATGCGGCTGGGCTGCGTCCTCGCCCAGGCGCTCGATGCGGTTGGCCTGATAGGCCTCGAAGTTGCCCTCGAACCAATACCAGTTGCCCGGATTCTCGTCGGTGCCTTCCCACGCCAGGATGTGCGTGGCAACACGGTCCAGGAACATACGGTCGTGGCTAATGACCACGCTGCATCCCGGGAACTCGAGCAGCGCGGCCTCGAGCGAGGACAGCGTCTCAACGTCCAGGTCGTTGGTAGGCTCGTCGAGCAGCAGCAAGTTGCCGCCCTGCTTGAGCGTGAGCGCCAGGTTCAGACGGTTACGTTCGCCGCCGGAAAGCACACCGGCGCGCTTCTGCTGGTCCTGGCCCTTAAAGCCAAAGCTCGCCACATAAGCGCGGCTCGGAACCTCGGTCTCGCCGACCATCATGTGGTCCAGGCCGTCCGAGACGACCTCCCACAGGTTCTTATCGGGATCGATGCCGGAACGGTTCTGGTCGACGTAAGAAATCTTGACGGTCTCGCCCACCTCGAGCTCGCCCGAAGTCAGCGGCTCCAGACCCACAATCGTCTTGAACAGCGTGGTCTTACCGACACCGTTGGGGCCGATGACGCCCACGATGCCGTTGCGCGGCAGGGTGAACGAAAGGTCATCGATGAGCACGCGGCCATCGAACTCTTTGTGCAAGTGATGGGCCTCGAGCACCTTGTTGCCCAGACGCGGGCCCACAGGGATGCGGATGTCGGTCCAGTCGAGCTTCTGGCTTGCGCGGGCCTCGGCCTCCATCTCCTCGTAGCGAGCCAGACGGGCCTTGTTCTTGGCCTGGCGAGCCTTGGGCGAGCTGCGTACCCACTCGAGCTCGGCCTCCATGCGCTTGGCGAGCTTGGCATCGCGGTTGCCCTGCGCCTCGATACGGGCAGCCTTGGTCTCCAGATACGTGGAGTAGTTGCCCTTGTAGGGATAAAGGTGGCCGCGGTCGACCTCGCAGATCCACTCGGCAACGTTATCCAGGAAGTAGCGATCGTGCGTGACGGCAAGCACCGCGCCCTGGTAGTTGTGCAGGAAGTGCTCGAGCCACAGGATCGACTCGGCGTCCAGGTGGTTCGTGGGCTCGTCGAGCAGCAGCAGGTCGGGAGCCTCGAGCAGCAGCTTGCACAGGGCCACACGGCGGCGCTCGCCGCCAGAAAGCACGTTGACCGGCATGTCGGAATCGGGCAGCTGCAGGGCGTCCATGGCCTGGCCGAGCTTGGAATCGATATCCCAGCCGTCGGCGGCGTCAATCTCGTCCTGGAGCTTGCCCATCTCGGCCATGAGGGCGTCCATGTCGCAATCCGGGTCGCACATCTCCTCGCCGATCTTGTTGAAGCGATCGACCTTGGCGATCATGTCGCCAAACGCCATGCGCACGTTCTCGATGACGGTCTTGTCGTCGTCGAGCGGCGGCTCCTGCTGCAGGATGCCCACGGTGTAGCCGGGGGTAAGCCTGGCATCGCCGTTGGAGACCTCCTCGATGCCGGCCATGATCTTGAGCAGGGTCGACTTGCCCATACCGTTGGGGCCCACGACGCCGATCTTGGCACCGGGATAGAAGCTCAGGGTCACGCCGTCAAGGATTACCTTGTCGCCATGGGCCTTACGAGCCTGATACATCTGGTAGATGAACTCCGCCATTTGCCTGTTTTATCCTTTCTACCTGCTGTTTTCCTATTCTTGTTTCGCTTTAGTGGAAACGAAATGAGGAAATCAGCTCTGAAACTTAACGAAAAAGGGGCATGGTTGCCCATACCCCCTAATACTACCTGGGAAAAGTCCCCCGGAACATACTATGAACTGCGTACGCTAGTTTTCCGCAACCTTAACGAGCGGCTCGCTGCGATTTGCGCCACAGCAGATACGAGTAGACGTAGACGGCTCCGACCGAACCAAACGCCAGAACCGCAATCACCGCGGCGACGACTTCACTCGAAAGCACGCTGCCTGCCACGCCCATCACAATCAGGCCAATACCCAGCACCATAAAGCAGGCACCGCCAAAGCGCTGCGTACGGCGCCAGTTCTCGGGATCGGCAAGCGCCCAGGGCGTCTTGATACCGAGCGTATAGTTCTGCTTCACACGCGGCAAGTAGTTACCCACACCAATGAAGAGCAAGCCGATAGCGCCGGAAATCAGCACGTTGATCGAACCGACCGCCGGCACCACGCCCCAGACCGTAAGCTCTCCCAGCCAGCTTATGGCGCACATGAACAAGGTGAAGGCGATTACGAAGCCCTGATAGAACTTGCCCGAGGTTCGATATGCCTCACCTTTGGGATCGATGCGCGGCACCACGCAGAACATTGCGAGAAGCACCAGGGGCAGCACGCCGAGCGCGGAGGCCATCCAGCTGGGACCCCAACCGTCGACGGCGCCGTTCGCGCCCCAGTGCGTGGGAATCTGCGCAGGCAAGCTCGGCATCACCATAAGGTGCGCTGCGACATTGGCGACGCACAGAGCGACCAGCGCAATCCACACGCGCGGCGATACCCCCGTGGGGTGAATGCCCTTGTTTTCGTTATTCATCCTTATCACCTTCAGTGTTTGTAAAGCCCATAAACCAGCCAATTAAATCCTGCATGACGGTGGTGTTTAAGCTGTATACGATGTTTTGGCCATGGCGCTCGTCGGTCACCAACCCGGCGTTTTTGAGCGTCGCCAAGTGATGGCTCAGCGACGGCTTACTGATATCGAAATGCTCGGCAAGCTCCCCGGCCGTACAATTGCCCTCGCGCAGCAATTCCAAAATGTGACGCCGTGTAGGATCGGCTAGCGCTTTAAAACCCTCTCCCGGCATAGGACCTCCTCTCAGCATTTCGTTCGACGCGCACACTATACTCGATATTTAGATGTTTGTCTAACCATCTAATACAGTAACATCTATAGAACATTCGTTCGTGTTTAGCTACAATGGAAGTTGAAGCAGATGGGCCAGCTCCCTCTACCCAAGAAGGAGATGGACTATGAGTATTAACGATGTCCTGACGTTGTTGTTGCTTGTAATCGCGGCTGTAGAGCTCGGCATCCACATTGGAGGTCGAATGAAATAGCCGCCCCCGCGTAAAGCGAAGACGGCCACTTCTCACGCCATAAACGTGTTTCGGAGTTGGCTAACCCGCGGCAACGGGTGCCATCTGCTTCAATCTTATGCGAACCTCATCCTTATTTCAACAGGCTCACAGACCCCAAACGAAACCGCGATAAACGCGATAATACCTATAATGGCGATAGCTAAACGTGTATTTCACTTCCCCATCGGAGGATATCTATGACCGAAACCGTAGCCGCCGCGCCCGTCGAGACGCGCGACACCAAGCTCGAGATCATCATGGGCCGCGAGGCACTCGATAAGCTCGCCAACGCCACAGTGTTGGTACTCGGCTGCGGCGGCGTGGGCTCCAACTGCTGCGAGGCACTCGCTCGCGGCGGCGTTGGACACTTCGTGATTCTGGATAAGGACATCATTGCGCCAAGCAATATTAATCGCCAGGCGATCGCATTTCACAGCACCATCGGCAAGCGCAAGGTGGATGTCATGGAGGCGATGATCCACGATATCAACCCCGCCGCTACCGTCATCAAGCGCACCGAATACCTGCTGAGCGATAACATCGACGAGTTTTTCGCGAACGTTCTGGAGCAGACGGGCGGCAAGCTCGACTACGTCGTCGACGCCATCGACACCATCTCGGCCAAGCTCACCATTGCCAA
>CAKUGX010000124.1 GCA_934654765.1 uncultured Collinsella sp.
CTCGACCTTCTCCCTGCTGTACATGCGAACCTCCAGTCCGGACCGCCTCGCGGTCCAACTTTCTGTCCGCATCCCCAATGGGCCTTCTAACAGCAAAAACAGTCCCTATTTCACCGCAACTCATTCGGCGCTGTTGGATATTTTGCTTCGTGGGTATACTTCCATCCGCAATACAGGCCGGACTGAGGAGGTATCCAAATGCCGGACAACGGATCGATTCAAAAGAAGAGCGCGCATGAGATGGCTCACGGGCGCCCCGTCCAAATAACCGAGCATACGACAGTGACCGAGCTGCAACCCAGCCTGTCCGATGTCGTGTGTGCAAACAAAAAGCTGCAGATCGGGCTCATCGTTGCGCTCGTGGTACTGGCGCTTCTGTCGGGTTTTGTCGCGCGCCCGCATTTTGCAGACACCAAGACCTGGGACTCAACTATCGCGGTCATCGACCAAAAGAAGGGCAACGTGTTGGCGCTCACGACGTCGTGCGTGGCGCTGTCTGCGGGCATCACCGCGCTGCCGGGCGACACGGGAACGCCGGTGGCCGAGCAGCTCGCACAGCTCTCGGGCAACTTAGGCATCGTGCTTGCCGTGCTGTACCTCGAGAAATACCTGCTTACTATATTGTGGTCGGTCGGGCTGGGCATCCTGATCCCATTCTCGCTCATACTCTTTGCGGTGTCGCTTGGTATTCACGGGCGCTGGAGCACCAGCGCCGTTCTGCGCCGCGTGGCGACGCGCGTGCTGGTGGTCGCCATGATCGGTATGGCGCTGGTGCCCGCGAGCGTGTGGGTATCGCAAAAGGTCGACGAGACGTACCAAGTGAGCATCGAGCAGGCCGAGCAAAAGGCGACAGGCGCGGCTGAGGCGAGCTCGTCAAAGAGCAAAAAGAAATCTGAAGCAAAGACAGACAAAAACGTGCTTGAGCAACTGACCGAAGGCGCCTCGAGTCTGCTGACTTCGGTGACCGATAGCGCCAAGTCGATGACCGACGAAGTTGTCCAGCAGGTGACTGATCTCATCGAAGGTGTCATCGTGATGATTGTGACTTCGTGCGTGATTCCGCTGCTGGTGCTTGCTGCATTCTTGTGGCTTGGGCACGTACTGCTGGGGATCGATATCTCCGGTCCCACGAACTATCTGACGGGTCGTTTTCTGAGTGCCCCCTCCAAGCACGCTAAGAAGGGCGGGCAGACTGAGTAGCTAAAAGGATCGTTTTGCTGATCCATATCTCCGAAAGGGCGACCGAGATGCGTTCTCGGTCGCCCTTTTTGTTGAGCGCGTGACCGTCCATGCCTCCGTCAGGCCCAAACGGTCGGCAATCATCCGTGAACGGTATTTGTTCAAAAAAGAACAAAGTTAAACAAATAATGGTTGCACTCAATGTTCGAATGTGTTCAAATAAACATGAACAGTGAAGAACCGCACATTCAGATGCCCGGACCTGAACGCGATTCAACACTTCCAAACAGAAACTACGCACCTGCGTATCTCTCAAGGAGGATGTCATGAGGGTTGTAATCGCTTCCGATGCCGACGGCATGTCGATGAAGGAGTCCATCAAGGAGATGCTCATCGCCGACGGTCACGAGGTCGTCGACTATTCCGAGACCCCTGCCGCGGACTTTGTCGACTCTGCGACCGCCGTTGCCAAGGACCTGCTGGAGCACAAGGATTCCCAGGGCTTCGCATTCGATAAGTACGGCGTCGGTTCCTATATGGCCGCCGTCAAGATGAAGGGCATGGTCGTTGCCAACATTTCCGACGAGCGCTCTGCCTACATGACCCGCGAGCACAACGGTTCGCGCATGGTCACCATGGGACCGGGCGTCGTTGGTACCGAGGTCGCCAAGAAGATCGCCCGCGAGTTCCTGCGCGCCCAGTACGCCGGCGGTCGTCACCAGATCCGTGTCGACATGCTCAACAAGATGGCCTAACGAGAGCCACCGAGAACTCGAACTTCTACCTCAACTTGTGAATTCAGACGAAAGGACGTTCTGATGAAGAAGACCATCGCAATCGGTTGCGACCATATCGTTACGGACGAGAAGATCTATCTGGCCGACCGCCTGGAGCAGGCCGGCTATCAGGTGCTCGACTGCGGCACCTATAGCCACAGCCGCACGCACTATCCCATCTACGGCAAGGCCGTGGGCGAGGCCGTTGCCAGCGGCAAGGCCGACTTTGGCGTGGCCCTGTGCGGCACCGGCATCGGCATCACCAACGCTGTTAACAAGGTTCCCGGCGCCCGCTGCGCCCTGGTCCGCGACATGACCTCGGCTCTGTATGCCCGTCGCGAGCTCAACGCCAACATCGTGGGCTTTGGCGGCAAGATCACCGGTGAGTTCCTGATGGCCGATATTATGCTCGCCTTCCTGGAGGAGCCCTACGAGCAGACTCCCGAGCACGACGCCCTGATCGCCAAGATCGACGCCTGCAACAAGGCCGACGCCGAGGCCCAGGCCGACCCGCACTTCTTCGATGAGTTCCTCGAGAAGTGGGACCGCGGCGAATACCATGACTAGCGGGTATCCGGCGTAATTAACTAGTCCGTTGACGGCTCGCGTTTCTGTGAGGGGGCGCGGGCCGGTTTTCTATCAGCCCTATTGACTTGGCGGGCTGGCGTAAGAAAGGGAAGGCTCCTATGGAGTTTGTTCTTGATAACGGTTCTATTCGCGTGGCTCTAAGCACAGCAGGCGGATCGTTTACCTCTATTGCGGCTAACGGTCGTGAGTATTTGTGGCAGGGCGACCCGGCGGTGTGGTCGGGTCAGGCCCCGATCTGCTTTCCCATCTGCGGCGGTCTGCGCGATGGCCGCGCTATGACGCGCGCCGGCCACGAGATCAACCTCGCGCGTCACGGTTTCGCTCGCAAGCAGGAGTGGAAGCTCGAGGAGCAGGGCGACAGCACGGTTGCGCTGAGCCTCAGCTCTGCCGACCACGCCGAGCTGCTCGAGCAGTATCCGTATCCGTTTAAGATCGTTGCGCGCTACACGATCGATGCGGCAAAGGTGGTCGTGTCGTACGAGGTGACCAACGAGGGAACCGAGGACATGCCGTTCTTTGTGGGCGGCCATCCCGGCTTTAAGTGCCCGCTCGACGAGGGTGAGTCCTACGACGATTACGAGCTTCGATTTGAGCAGCGTGAGGCGGCAGAGCTCTGCACCGCCGTTCCCTCGACGGGCCTGATCGATGTTGAGCATCGTAGTAAGAACCCGATGGTTGGCCACGACCTGCCGCTTACCCACGAGCTCTTCGACTTTGCCGAGACCATCTTTGATGTGCTCGAGAGTCGTGTGGTCACGCTGACCAAGAAGACCGAGGACAAGGGCGTTCGCCTGACATTCCCCGGTATGCCGTACCTGATTGTGTGGAGCAAGCCCGAGGGCGATTTTGTCGCGGTTGAGCCGTGGGGCGGCCTGTCCACCTGCTCCGACGAGGACGATGTTCTGGAGCACAAGCGCGGCTGTCTGGTGGCCAAGCCGGGGGAGACCGTCACCCGCGGTTTTGAGATCGAGATCCTTTAACGAGCTATCGTATGTTTGGGGCCGCACACGTCGTGCCCCGGAAACAGGAGTTCAATATGATTCTGACCGTTACCATGAACCCGTCGATCGATACGCGCTATCAACTCGACAAGCTGATCATCGACGACGTGAACCGCGTGACGCCCGAAAAGACCGCTGGCGGCAAGGGTCTCAACGTGAGCCGCGTGCTGCTGCAGTTGGGCGACGATGTGCTCGCGACCGGCCTGCTCGGCGGCCACATGGGTGCCTATATGGCCGAGCTTATGGATGCCGACGGCGTCAAGAACGACTTTGCGCCCATCGCCGGTGAGACGCGCATTTGCCTGAATATTCTGCACGAGGGTAATCAGACCGAGCTGCTGGAGAGCGGCCCGCAGATCGCCCCGGCCGAGCTCGAGGCCTTTACGGCCAAGTTCGCCGAGCTTGCAGCGAAGGCGGACGTCGTGACGCTTTCGGGCTCGCTGCCGCGTGGCGTCGATGCCGGCTACTATGCCGAGCTCGTCAAGATTGCCGAGGAGGCGGGCGCCAAGGTGCTGCTCGATACTTCGGGCGCTTCGCTGGAGGCCGCGCTGGAGTCCGACGCTAAGCCTGAGCTCGTAAAGCCCAACCTGACCGAGATCAACGGCCTGCTGGGCACGTCCTTTACCACCGACGACGTCGACGCGCTGCGCGAGGCACTTGCCGCCGACGGCCGCTTTGCCGGTATCCCCTGGGTTGTCGTCTCGATGGGCGCTGCCGGCTCGGTGGGCTTCCATGAGGGCCGTGCGTTCCGCGCCAAGACGCCCGCGATCGCCGCTGTCAACGCGACGGGTTCCGGCGACTCGACCATCGCCGGCTTCGCGCACGCTATCGCCGCTGGCGCCGATGATGTCACGGTGCTCAAGACCGCCAATACCTGCGGCAAGCTTAACGCTATGGATCCCAAGACCGGCCACCTGGTCATGGACCGCTGGGACGAGATCTACAACAGCGTGGAAGTTACGGAGCTGTAGAAGTTACAAAACGAGCGTGGATAATCTCCCATTTTTGGTGCCCATATGAGCCCAAAGTGGGAGATTTTCCACGCTCGTGACTAGTCGTTGGGGACGTTCTTGAATGACTAGTCGTTTAAGAACGTCCCCGACGACTACACTCAAAAACGGCGCCCGTCGGCGATGTTGCCGGCGGGCGCCGTTGTCGTGTGGGCGCTATTTGTCGAGCGCAGGCGTCCG
>CAKUGX010000125.1 GCA_934654765.1 uncultured Collinsella sp.
ATACCTCGAGTTCGCCAGCAAAGTTCAGTAAGCCCGCCCATTCGCTTGGGCCCATCGTATTGCAAGCACGCTCGGCCCAAACGCATCGCAAATGACTCCCGCTCGCAAACGAGGGTACAATGACGCTCGTGTCACATCGCGGGGCCCCGGCCCCAGCATATACAAAGGAGTCATACATGGGTTGCGAACACGCACAGGCCGCCGGCGGACAAACGTCGCCGTCGCAATTTGAGGAGAACACGCTGTCCGAGGTCAAGCGCGTCATCGCCGTGCTTTCCGGCAAGGGCGGTGTCGGCAAGTCATTTGTCACCGGTGCCATCGCCACCGAGCTTGCCCGTCACGGCCACAAGGTCGGCGTCCTCGATGCCGACATCACCGGTCCCTCTATCCCCAAGATGTTCGGTATGAGTGGACGCCACGTCCATGCCCTTGGCAACCTTATGCTGCCCGAAATCTCCGAGCACGGCGTCAAGATCATGAGCTCCAACCTGCTGCTCCAAAACGAGACCGACCCCGTCCTTTGGCGCGGTCCGGTCATCGCAGGCGCCATTAGGCAGTTCTGGAGCGAGACCTCGTGGGGCCCCATCGACTACCTACTGGTCGACATGCCTCCGGGAACAGGCGACGTCGCGCTCACCGTCTTCCAGTCGCTGCCGGTCGACGGCATCGTCATCGTCACGAGCCCGCAGGATCTGGTCTCGATGATCGTCGCCAAGGCGGTCAACATGGCCGAGAAGATGAACGTCCCCATTCTGGGCATTGTCGAGAACATGAGCTATATTGAGTGCCCCGACTGCGGCAAGAAGATCGAGGTCTTTGGCAAGAGCAAGCTCCCCGAGGTCGCAGAGCGCTATAACCTCGACATCTTGGGCCAGCTTCCCATTAATCCGGCACTCGCCGAGGCCTGCGATAAGGGCGAGGTCGAGACCGCGCTGCCCGATGGCATGTTGCCCAAGGCAGTCTCTGCCGTCGAGGCTATTACCCCGCACGAGACCGACGAGGCCTAAGTGAACGCGAGCGCCCTCTATGACGTCTTGGTAATCGGCGGCGGGGCTTCAGGCCTCGCCGCCGCCATTACGGCCGCACGCGCTGGCAAAAGCGTCTGCATCGTTGAGCGCGATGTCGCCTGCGGCCTCAAGCTCCTTGCGACCGGTAACGGCCGCTGCAACCTCTCCAACGAATCGATTGATCCTCAGCGGTATAACCACCCCGCATTCGTCGAATCCGTCATGGGCCCCCAGCCCGAACAAGAGCTTATGGGGTTCTTCTCCTCGCTGGGCATCATGACAACCTCCGAGGAAGGCCGGCTGTACCCGCGCTCCCTTCGCGCCGAATCGGTGCGCGACGCGCTTCTCAACGCTTGCGATCGCCTAGATGTCACCTTGATCTGCGGAGCAAACGTTGTCTCGGCATCCAAAGCCCCCGAGGGCTGGGCGCTCCAAATCGACCGTCCGGCGCGGACACTCAAGGCAAAAAAGCACGACGACCGGAAAACGGAGGTCCGTTCGCTTCGGAAGGCGCTTGCCGATGCACCTCGCAAGAACGAGACGCTGCAAGCAAAGGCCGTGATTATCGCCACGGGCGGCAGCCCTGCCGACATCGCGCGGCTGTTCAGTCTTCCTCTCACGGCGCAGCACCCCGTCCTCTGCCCCGTGTCGGCATCGGTCGTTGGCGACCAGACGGCCCTCAAGACCTTAGATGGCCTGCGCGTCCGAGCCCGTCTGACGCTCACCCGCAATCATGGGGAACTCTGGCGCGAAGACGGCGAGGTGCTCTTCCGAACCTATGGCATCTCGGGCGTTGCCGCCTTCAACCTTTCCCGCCGTATCCAGCACGGCGATACGATCCTGCTCGACGTTTTCCCCGACCTCTCCAAAGACGAGTTGCTCGATATGCTCAACCGACGCGTTGAGCTGCTCGGCGGCTTTTCACCCCGCGATCCCCGTTGGCTCGACGGCATGCTCGCCCCGCAACTCTCCCGCGTCGTCTGTACAGCGTTCGAGCAGTGCCATCCAGGCTCCAACGATGTCATCCACCTGGTCTCGATCCTCAAGCACTTTAAATTGCTCGTCGAGGGAACAGCCGAGGAGCGCTCGGCGCAGGTTACGCGTGGTGGCGTATCTGTCGAGAGCATCTCAACACCCAGTCTACGCGCGCGCAGCGTTGTCGACGCCCCGCTTTACGTCTGCGGCGAAGCGCTCGACATCGACGCCGATTGTGGAGGCTTTAACCTTGCGTGGGCCTGGCTCTCGGGCATTCGCGCTGCAAGCAGCTCTTAGCCGCGCAGTCTATAATCAAAAACGCATTCGGGCCGTCTGGGATACCGGACGGCCTCTTTCTTGCATCTAAGGAGACCTCGATGATCGAAATCACCCAAGTCCACGCATCCCTCGATGAGGCTGGCGATGAGGATGCCTGCCTTGCCGTTGGCAGACGCGCCGCCAAGCGAGCCCTGCGATGCAAGGATTCCCAGATTAAAGCCATCGAGCTCCATCGCAAGTCTATCGACGCCCGTAAAAAGCGAGACGTCCATTTTATTTTGAGTTTTCGAGTCGAGTTGACAAGCCCCCGCCTCGAGCAGGAAGCGCTCGACAGCGTCGCCGAACGTGACCGCTCGCGTATCCGCATGGTAGACGGCGAGGCGCCCTCATTCCCCTCCCCTGTCTCCAATGCGTCCAAGGAGCGTCCCGTCGTTGTCGGCGCCGGTTGTGCCGGCCTCTTTGCCGCCCTCACCCTTGCCGAAGCGGGCCTTAAGCCCTTGCTTATCGAGCGTGGTGACCCGGCACTTCGCCGCTCGCAGGCGATTGACCTCTTTCTTAAGGAGCGTATTCTCGACCCCGAGAGCAATATCCAGTTTGGCCTGGGCGGCGCGGGGACCTTCTCGGACGGAAAGCTCAATACGGGAACCAAGAATCCCGCCCATCGCCTGATTCTCGAGACCTTCGTCGAAGCGGGCGCGCCTCGCGATATCCTGTGGGACGCCAAGCCGCACATTGGCTCCGACATCCTTCCCTCCGTCGTCACCAACATTTCCCAGCGCATTGAACAGCTCGGCGGAACCGTTCGTTATCGCACAAAACTCATCGACATTCGCACCGATGCGTCCGGCGCAATCACCGGCATCGATGTTCAATCGCCTCGAGACACCGCGAGCGAGACAATCGTCACAAAGCACCTCATTCTCGCCTGCGGACATTCCGCTCGCGACGTATTCGAACTTCTCAAGACCCATAACGTGGCCCTCGCGCAAAAGACCTTTGCCATGGGCGTGCGCATCGAGCATCCGCAGCGCGACATCGACCGTGCCCAATATGGCCCTTCGGCGGGGCATCCGGCGCTTGGAGCAGCTCCTTACAAACTCGTGGCCCATCTTCCCAACGGCCGCAGCGTGTTCTCGTTTTGCATGTGCCCCGGCGGGCAGGTTGTCGCCGCCTCTTCCGAGCAGGGCCACCTGTGCGTCAACGGCGCCAGTCTCAATGCCCGCGACGGACGCAACGCAAATGCCGCCCTGCTCGTTAACGTCACACCCGAGGACCTTCCCAACGATGACCCGCTCGCCGGCATCGAGCTCCAGCGTGCCTGCGAGGCGGCTGCCTATCGCCTGGGCGGTTCCAACTGGAACGCACCGGCACAGCTCGTCGGAGATTTCCTCGCAGGACGTGCCAGCAAGGCGCCCGGAAAGGTAAAGCCCACCTATCCGCTCGGTGTGACCTGGACGGCAATTGACGAAGCCCTGCCGCAGCATATCGTCGAGTCGCTCCGCCTGGGACTTCCCCTACTCGGAAAGAAGCTACGCGGCTACGACCGCCCCGACGCCGTTCTTACCGGCGTGGAGACTCGTTCGAGCTCACCGGTCACTGTCACCCGAGACCGAACGTGCCATGCCGTGTCGACCCCGGGCCTCTACCCTTGTGGTGAGGGAGCTGGATATGCCGGCGGCATCATGAGCGCGGCCACCGACGGCATCCGTTGTGCCGAAGCCCTGATCGCAGACCTCTAACGCACGAATTCCAGCGCGCAAAAGACACAGGCCCCAAGCTCCACAGGGAACTCGGGGCCTGTTCGCTATTTCTTAAACCGTGCACCCTGGCGTTTTCTGCCCGATGCGAACGTGGAACCCTTGCGGGCCTGCGAACGTAAGCGCTCAATCGTCTCGTCCTCAGACGCACCCTCGAGCATCGCCCGAATCTGAACGACGGCATCGCGCAGACGCGCCGCCTCCTCAAAGTCCATGGCGGCAGAAGCGTTGCGCATATCCTCTTCCATGGTTTCGACGATCCGCACAAGCTCGTCATGCGGCAGTTCTTCCAACTGCTCCGCAAGTGTCTGCTCGGGCGCCACCGTTTCCGGCACGCCACCCTCGCCCGACTCATCGGGCGTATAGAATGCGCCATGTCCAAGAGAGTCGCCCTTCGAGCGCCCCTTGGAACCCACGGTTTTTTCGGCCTCGGCAATAAAACTTGAGATGTCGTTGATGGCCTTGCGCACCGTCTTAGGCACAATGCCATGCTCTTCGTTATATGCCATCTGAATCTCGCGACGGCGCCGCGTCTCCTCGATGGCCTCTTTCATCGAATCGGTCACAACGTCTGCATACATGATGACTTCACCATCGGCGTTACGGGCCGCGCGGCCAATCGTCTGAATCAGCGAACGGCGGTTGCGCAAGAAGCCTTCCTTATCGGCATCGAGAATTGCCACCAGTGAGACCTCGGGGAGATCCAGACC
>CAKUGX010000126.1 GCA_934654765.1 uncultured Collinsella sp.
ACCGCGCCACTCGGCACGGTGTTCAAACAGAAAGTCGGAAAGCCCGTTAAGGTAGCCGCTCTCCACCAGGTTGCCAATGCCACGGCCGCCCTTGGCTTTAACGGCATCCGTCATGGCAATGGAATGCAGCAGCTCGCGGGCAGCATCGGTTGCCTCGACCGTAATATCGGGCTGCGCCTTATGCACGTTGCGGTTGACAGCATCGATCTTGGAGTTAAGGATCTGAAGCGCCACGGCATCGTCGATAAAGTTAAAGATCACCACGTTGTCGCCGATACGGCCCAGGAACTCGGGCTTAAACTCGCGGTCCATCTCGGTGCGCACGCGCTCGCAAATCTCGTTATAGGGCGTGTTGGGCGCAATGGTATTACGCACCTCGTTGCCCTGCGCATCGATCTCAATCTTGGAAAAGCCGATGTTGCTCGTAAAGAAGATGACCGTCTCCGAGAAGTACACGGTATTGCCCTGGCCATCGGTCAGGCGGCCGTCTTCGAGGATCTGCAGGAACTTGTCCATGATGCTCGGTGCGGCCTTCTCGATCTCGTCGAAAAGCACTACGGAAAACGGATTGGCCTTAACGGCGTTGGTGAGCTGACCGCCCTCGGCATAGCCCACATATCCCGGAGGAGCACCAAAGAGCTTTTGATCGGAGTTCTCGGCACCGTACTCGGACATATCGAAACGCAGCATGCTGCGCTCATCACCAAAGAGAAGCTCCGTAATGGCCTTAACGATCTCGGTTTTACCGGTACCGGTGGGGCCGCTCAAAAACAGGACGCCTTTGGGCTTGGAGCCAGATGAATGGGTAGCGCCCGAAAGGCCCATGACGGAGCGCTTGAGCACAGTGACGGCCTTCTCGACAGCCTCGTCTTGACCTTTCACGCGACGCTTGATCTTTGCCTCGGGATCCTCCTCGAGCTTCTCGAACATCTGCTGCCATTTGTTCTCGCGAAAACCGTACTTGTACACGTCGACGAGCTTGGGAAGGATGGCTTCGATGGAAGCCTCGGGGTTTTGCATGTCGCGCTGGTACATGCGCTGCAGCCCCTCGAGCTCCTTAACGCTCATGCCGTCGGTGGTATCGATAAAGCGACGCACCGCACGGTCATCGGAATCGGACAGCGCCTCGCCAAAGCCAAACTTGCTTTGGATGTAGGCCTCGCGCATGTCACGATCGGGATGCGGCAGCGTGATGGTGCGCAGGAAGGGATTTTCCTCGATAAACCACACAGGCAGGTTGCGCACGTTATCCGTTACCAGAATGAGCGTGTTGACGGCCGTACGGTTAATGAGGCGCGCCTTGCTGGCACCAAGGTACAGATTAAGGAAAAACTGCGTCTCGTCGGGCATAAGACCGGTCGATGAGGCAAGCAGACGCGACGCCATGTTGACGATCACACAAAGCGGCTTGGCCTCGGTGCCGCCGTCGGGATTGTCGTTGTATTTGAGACGCAGCATAGAGCGGATGACCTCGCCGTATGAGGGCAGGCTCGACTGCTCGGTGGCATACGCCTGGCGGCCATCGGCGATGCAGGCGTTTGCCTCCATCATGCGGTCGTCGCTCTTGGATGCCTCGTCGTGTGCCAGCGACACCAGACGTTTGCAATCGACGTTGCCCATGCTACTCGAGAACAGCTGAATGGGGTCGAAATACGCCACGTTGTACTCAACCGAGCCATTGGCGTCTTCGAAAAGGCCGCGCACAACCTCGGCGAGCTCCGAAAACTGGAGGCCGCCGTCAACCACATCGGGATACTTGTCGTTCACGTTGCCCTCAAGGATAAAGAGGCTCTTCACTCCTTTAAAGTTGAGCATCTCGCGCTGCCAAGATTGACGCTCGAAATCTGTTGCCATGTGTTATACCTCCTTGGCGGGATATTCGTGGTGGTATCGGTTAGCAATGCCGACGGTGTTAACAATGCCGTCTTGGACAAAGTTCTGAAGCTGACGAGGCTGCTGAAGATACTGGTCGTAGTCATCGTGTGGACGGTCGCTCAGGTAGATCACGCGCTGGTTAGTCGAGCCGCGCAATGCGCAGTCGGGCACGTTGAGTTCATCAATGTAAGGACCGTCAATCAAAACATCGATGAGGGGCTTAAGCGTCTCCCACGTATCCGTGCCGATCATTTGCGGCAGCTCTTCGAGCGTAAATCCGGTGTAAACGAGAATGTCGTCGTAAGCACAGCGGATTTTTGACAGGAGCTCTATGAGCTCCGATGCCTGCTCAAGCGGGTCTCCACCCGAAACCGTCAACCGATGCACGCCATGCTCGCGCGCCGCATCGAGCAACATCTGCGCAAGCTCATCAACGTCGACCTCCTGCTCGGGCAGTTGTATCCTAAGCTCGGACGAGATGCATCCGGCGCAGCGCTTAGAACAACCGCTGGTCCAGATTGCAATGCGCTCGCCTGGTCCCAAAGAAACGACAGGCGCGAGTATCTGGCTAACGAACATCTGAATAATCCTCGCCGGGGTCGAGCGTACGATATACGGCAGACGTGCGCGCGAGCGAACAGCCACACTCTTCACAGCCATCCCCGACCTTTGCGCGCTCATCGGCAACAAGGTGCAGACGGCCACACTCGGGACACTCGACAAACCAGCCCTCAATGCCGGCAGACGGACTGGCAGCTGGCGTGGCGGGTGCCGCAGCGGGCGCGACGGCCGCAGGCCGCGACGCAACCGCCGTCTGAGCCTGCGTGGGCTGCACCGTAGGAGGCTCCTCCACGGTGACCATCAAACGCAGTTGGGCGAACTCCCCGGATGCAGCCGGGATTAGCAGCACATCACCGGTATGGATCTGCTGGGACACGCCGGGAGCCAAGCTAAGAATCTGGCCGCCACGCATGATGGCAGTTCCATTATTGGAACCCTCGTCGGCAACCAACCACGTACCCCGTTCAAAGCGAACGCTGGCATGCTGGCGAGATATTGCAAAGTTCGACACCATGCTAGGAAACGCGTTGCGCCCAAGCACGGCAGTGTCCGTAAGACGCAGCTGCTCACCCATGGACGGGTCGGCGAGTGTGAGCGCGGGAACCGAAGACGCAGCGGTGGCGCTCGCCGCGAGCTGAGGCGTAGGCATGGGTGCGGGGGCAGCCTGCGGCATCGACATGACTGCGGGCTGCTGCACGGACGCAGGCATTGGTTGTGGAGTGGACATCGTTTGTGGCGCAGGCGCCGGCTGAGGCATAGGCGCAGCCGTTGCCCGTGGAACGGGCGTTGGCTGCGGCGCGGACACGGGAGCAGACTGGTACACCTGCTGGGGCGCGGGCTGTTGAGCCTGCCATGCACCACCCATCGAAGAAGTCGCCGGATAGACGGCGGGCGCCGGACGCTCGCCGCTCGGGGCAGCGAAGTCTTGCACCGGAGAAGCAGATGTCGACGGTGCAGGTGCTACGCCGGCGGGACGCGGAGCACCGCATTCCTCGCACATATCGCGCTCGTCATCATTATCAAAACCGCATTCTGGGCATTCCCATGTCATGGTTTACCTCATCTCTCTTTGCTTGAGCTGGCTTGCTTGGCGACGGTTGCGCAGACGACGCTCCGCATCTGCGGAAGGCGTAGGCGGCACGTAATCGTGCGGATGAATCTCGACGGCAGCAGCAGGATTCGCGGCCTGCGTGGTCAATCCTGCACCCTCGGCCGGAACGGTTACGCCATAGGCTTTAAGATCCTCTTCGAACTGTTTGTAGAAGTCGCAGAATTCAATCTGGTCCCTATAGACCTTCTCAACAGTTGCTTGATCCTGCGGCTTCATGTCCTTGATGATGGTCGGATTATCAGGATCCTCAGAAAACTCCTCGGGGTTGGCTGCGACAACGCGGATGATGAGCCGATCTCTTTTCGAGCTACGTAATAGGGCGATGGCCTTGTTTTGCTTGGTGTCGAACATCAGTCGCCAAGGCTTTCCCGAGCCCTCCATAACGGCATAGCGAGTAACGTTAATACCGCGAGCAGCCATGACCTCGTTGATAGAACGCTCGATATAGTCGTCTTTCATAGCATTGGCAAGGGCAGCCTCCGCTTCATCGTTTGCAGCATAGACATCTTCGATCTCGTGCAATTGCTTAAGCGGCAGACTCTTTCCGTAACGGTTGTTGGCACGTTCGATGCGCGCACGATACTCTTCATAGACTCGGTGTCGTTCGCTCGATTCATACGTAGCGTTTTTTACTACGTATTCAAAATCATTCATCATCTTCATCGCCGCTAGGCGATCGTCAATGCGCGAATTTGGCCCAAGCGCATCAAAAGCGGCGCGGACGCTTTCAAACTTTTCAGAGATGCAGTTTCGAAGGGGAATATCGAGTGCTTCGTCCTGCATAAGCGGCGTAACACGTCCCGCCCAAGTCTCAAACGCGCGAGCCGCTTCTTCGAGCGACCCTTCCTCTTGTTTAGTTGTTGATTCGGTAAGGTAACGGAGTGCCTTCTTCAGGTCCACTCCGCCGCCGGGACCAACAACATAATTCGTAATTTCCGCGACATGCTGAGCGCGAAGCCGCTCAGCAGTCTGGATGGCCTCAAGTTGAGCTTGCGACTGCTGAACGAACTGCTCTCTATGCGCTTCCGAAACCGTTGTGGGCAGCAG
>CAKUGX010000127.1 GCA_934654765.1 uncultured Collinsella sp.
CCTGTGGAAAGATTGGGGAACTAAGCCCTCGTCCCTCCCAGGTTGATCTACTCGAGGTCGTCGCCCTTGTGGCGTTAGGTCTGAAAATAATAAGAAGCCTTCGCGCTGCGGAATGATTTTGGAAACTAAGTACGGGGACCCGCCCAAACCGTCCTGCTCAATCGCCCTTGTGGCGTTGGGGCTGATAATTTGAGTTGGGAGGGTTACTTGGTTGTTAGGGTTAATAGGTCGTTGGGGGTTTTGAGGTTGTAGGTGGCGTTTGGGATGTCTTGGTGTGATCCCCATGCTGCTCGGGCAAAATTGACCCCTGCTGAAGTTGCGCATTGTTCGTCGTAGACGGTGTCGCCAACGTAGATGACGCTGTCGGGGTTTGCGCCCGTACGTCGGAGATATTCGAGCATGGGTGCGGGTGCGGGTTTGTGTTCGGTTGTGTCTTCGACAAGGATGATGTGCTCAAAATACGTATCGAAGCCAAGGGGTGCTATTTCTTCTGCGTATTCATCGCGTGCACGTGAAGAGACAATGCCAAGATTGCAGCCGTTGTTGGCGAGTTTTGCGATGACTTCAAGCAAGCCTGGAAACACGCTGATGGTGCTTTTAAAGCTGGCAGCAACTTGGCACCAGCGATCCAACGTTGCTTGCGAGTAGATTCCAAGTTTCTCAAGAGCATCCTTGCCGGGTATGCCGAGGGCAAATTCAAGCTCGTTTCGGGGGAGCGTTTTGCCGGTCTCTTCTTGGACAATCTGGGCAAGCGATGACAGAACGCTTTCTTCTGTATCTGCCAATGTTCCGTCAACGTCAAACACGACATGGTCGAATTGTTTCATGGCATTCCTTTCTCTCATCTGTCTGATAGTGTGGGACAGGTGAGGTGGAAGCGCTAGCGTTATTTCTGCCCTGTAGTATCGAAATTCTGCCTCATGGCCCGATACTCAGAAGGGGTGCAGCCAATTTGTTCCTTGAATACCTGCCCAAGGTGGCTCGCCGTTGCAAAGCCGCATTGGTGAGCGATCGTCTGTACCGTTCGCGTGGTGTGCGTCAAGAGCGTGCAGGCGCGGGCGATGCGGTATGCGCGTAGATACGCGGCTGGGGTTGTTCCCGCGCAAGCTTTGATGGTGCGATAACAATCTCTTTCGCTGATGCCGACCGCGGATGCAATTTGGGGAACATCTATGCTGTCTACATAGTGTGTGCGGATGTAGTCCAGAATTTCCCTAAACCGAACATCGCGGCTGGTCATCAAAGAACTATTGTCCAAAGCGAATTGTGGTTCAGCTTTGGCATAGATCTGAACCCAGAGTTCTGACAGGCTATTTCGAAGCGCCATCTCGTTCTGCGGCTGTTGAAGATCGTGGCTAAAGGAGCTCTTCAGCAAATCGATAAAGGGCATATCGCCGGGGTTGGTGGGCGACCATTTGAGTACATCGATGCCTCGACATTGCAGTAATGGATTGATGTAGCGCTTTTGAAGACGTCCCGCGGGATCGCCGAGCATTGACGGCTGAAAGATATGCAACAGTTGAATTGCCGGCGCCGAATTGGGTGATTGCAGGGTGCTGTGCAAAATGCCGCCGTTGATAAAGCCGGCGGACCCTTCCTCAAAGCGCATGTGCTCATGAGCCGCACGCGTGCGATAGTCAATTGCTCCCTGTTCCATGTAGAAAAGCTCGACTTCGGAATGCCAGTGCCAGGGGACGGAGTTGCCCGGATAGCGAGCGAATTCTGCGCGTTCGGCAATATAGGGCCAGTCTTCGGCGGTCTCGGGAAACGCTTCCTCGCGTCCTCCGCGGTGCAATTCTATGTGATCCATGTTTCGCATGGCATCAGTATAAAGCGCGATGGGCTTAGATTGCTCTTGCCTGTTCGGGGAACGCCTTGTCTAGGGATGCTTGGAGCTTTTCGAAGGATGCTCGTAAGTTGAGGCTCTGATCGGCTGAGCGCTTGGTTTTTGTGGTGGGGGAGTCGAGGAGACCGTTTCTCTGTGTCGGGGGGAAGGAGAAAAGGTTTGCATGTTTTAGGGATGGCTGCTGTGCTGCGTCATTGGAAGAATGCATGCTTATGCGGCCTCCTCGATGTCCACCAAAAGGTTGCGCACAGGGTGTGCTGCTAGGTCCCGTGCGTTGGCAGTATTATGCAGCGGACCGTTCAAAGAAGCGCTAAAGAAAGGCTTAACCTGGTTTGGTGTTACGATGAAACCGCAGGTCAAGGCTATTGAGTAACACTCTTGAAAGGTTTTGAGCTTAAGGGCTTTCTAAGGTTTGTGGCGTAGACGTGGCGCGGACGTGCTGAGCGTGTGAATGCTCGCTGTTAGCGTTGCGGTGCCGCGGCACGCACCTGCTCGATGACCTTTTCCATCGTGGCGTCGATGCGGTCCTTTTTGAGTTCGCATTCCCAGATGGTTATGGGCGTCCAGCCCATTTGAGTGAGCGCTGCCACGGCGGCACGGTCGCGCTCGACGTTGCGACGGAACTTTGCCTCCCAAAACTCAACATTGCGCTTGGGCTGGCTGGGGTTGCACTTGGGGCAGCGGTGCCAAAAGCAGCCGTTGACGAAAATGGCGATCTTGCGGCCGGGGAAGGCGATGTCGGGCTTGCCGGGAACCTTCCATTCCAAGCGATAACCCGTGAGTCCCGCGGCGCGCAGGCGCTGGCGAACGAGCAGCTCGGGCTTGGTATTGGCGCGCTTGTTGCCTTTCATGGACTTTTTGATGGCGGCGCGACGGCGGACTAGCTCGCGCTCGTCGGCGGAGAGGTCCGAGGTGTCGATGCCGTCGAGCAGACCGGGTTTGGGGCGCTTTTTGGAGCGGCGTTTGGTTTTGCGCTTGGGTTTGGTGGTGGGCTCGTCGGCCGTAGTGGCCTCAGCGTCATCGGCGGCGCTTGCCTCGAGCCGGTCTTCCTTGAGCTCGATCAGCGCATCAATCAGTCCCTTGTCGGCGGGCATCCATTCCACCGTTGCCAGCGAGGTGCGTGGAATCCAGCGGATATCGAGCTGCCGGTCGTGCTTTTGGGGTTCACCGGACTCATCGGCGAGCGAGCAGTAATAGCACTCCATGGAGAGATGAAAATCGGGGTAGTCGTACTCGACGGTATAGAAATCGCGCAGGTTGGTGACCTTCACCTGCAGCTCTTCCATGAGCTCGCGGCGCACGGCGTCCTCGGACGACTCGCCGCGCATGAGCTTGCCGCCGGGGAACTCCCAAAGTCCCTGCATGTCGCCATAGCCGCGCTGCACGGCAAGCAGCTCGTCGGATCCTTCCTTGCGAATGATCCCAGCGGCAACATGAACAGTCTTCAACAGGAGTCCTCTCTCAACATCAACAAGTGACAGGCTAGCTACCCGTACCTTACACAACGGTAAGGCAAGCGTAAGCCATATCGATGGTAGCCGACTCGGCTTCTTGCGACTATAGATGCCGTAGACTAATCGCAAGAAAGGACTCGGTATGCAAACCACGCACATGGCGACCCCGGTACTGGAGGTCGCGCATCTCGAAAAGGTATATGGAGCGCTGGGCAACGTGACCCGTGCGCTCAACGACGTCAGCTTTACCGTCAATCGCGGCGAATTCGTTGGCATCATGGGCGCTTCGGGCTCGGGCAAGTCGACGCTGCTCAATTGCGTCTCGACCATCGACAGCGCCACGAGCGGCACCATCCGCATCAACGGGCAGGACGTGACGCGCATGAAGCAGGCCAAGCTCTCGCAGTTCCGCCGCGAGGAGCTGGGCTTTATCTTCCAGGACTCCAACCTGCTCGATACGCTCACAGCACGCGAGAACATCGCCCTGCCGCTCACCATCGCCCGTATGAACGCTGCCGAAATCTCGACCCGCGTGCAGGATGTGGCAGCGCGCCTGTCCATCAGTCAGGTGCTCGACAAGTATCCCTACCAAATGTCCGGCGGTCAACAGCAGCGCGTTGCCGCGGCTCGCGCGCTCGTCACCGACCCCACCATGATCATGGCCGACGAGCCCACCGGCGCCCTCGATTCCAAGAGCGCTCGCCTGCTGCTCGAGAGCCTGGAAGCCCTCAACCGCCGCCTTCGCGCCACTGTGCTCATGGTCACGCACGACAGCTTTGCCGCCAGCTACACGAGCCGTGTGCTGTTTATTCGCGACGGCAAGATCTTTACCGAGCTGCGCCGCGGCGACACCGACCGCCGAGAGTTCTTCGACCGCATTATGGAGGTCGTTGCCATGATGGGCGGTGAGGGCTCCGATGCTCTGTAAACTCGCTTGGGGCAACGTCCGCCGCGCCGGCCGCGACTACCTCGTCTACCTTTTGACGCTCACCCTGGGCGTCACGGTCTTCTATGCCTTTAACACCATCTCGATGCAGGTCGACATCGCCGGCATCGATGAAGAGGGCTTGGCGCAGGTTATGGGCAGCATGCTCGGCTATCTGACGTACTTTTTGGCCGGTGTCATGGCCTTTTTGATGGTGTACGCCAATAACTTCATCATGAAACGCCGCAAAAAGGAGTTTGGTCTGTACCAGGTGCTCGGCATGGG
>CAKUGX010000128.1 GCA_934654765.1 uncultured Collinsella sp.
ATTGTATACCGCTCAAATTGTTTCTAGGCAGGTAAACAGCTATTTTTCGCCGAAATAGACGCTTTATTGATCAAAAAGCCGTACCGGGCGCTAACCCGATACGGCCAAAATGCAATGCAATTACCGCGGTGCTTCAAACTTAGCGATGGAAGAAACCGCGGCGCTCAAACTTGGGCTCGCAGCACACGTTGATGCCCAGTTTACGCAGTACCGTCTCGTCCGTCGGCGAGATGATCACGCTAAAGAAGGCATCGCAACCGCGCAGCTGCTCCAGGCCCGAAAGGACGCGAGCGGCCGTCTCACTCGTGGCCGAGGTGATCGACAGCGCCATAAGCGTCTCGTCGGTGTGGAGGCGCGGGTTTTTGCTGCCCAGGAAATGCGTCTTGAGCTTGCTGATGGGCTCGATCGCCTCGTCGCTGATAACCTCGAGCTCAAGGTCGACGCCCGAGACATGCTTGAGGGCATTCATGATGAGCGAGCTCGCGGCGCCCAGGCGCGTGGAAGTCTTACCCGTCACCACGGAGCCGTCGGGCATGACCATGGCACCCACGGGACCACCCGTCAGCTGCTCCCTGGTGAGGGCCGCCGAGCGCGCCGGTGAGTAGTTCTTATCGATGCCGGCTTTCTTCATAATAATCTTGAGACGGTCGACTTGCTCATCGCCCACGCCGGTACGGCGCACATTTTCGACCGCGGTAAAGTAGCGGCGGACGATCTCCATCTTGGAAGCGTCGCGGCAGGCATCGTCATCGGTGATGGCAAAGCCGACCATATTGACGCCCATGTCCGTAGGGCTCTGGTAGGGGCTCTTGCCCAGGATCTTTTCCATCAGGGCACGGACTACCGGGAAGGCCTCGACGTCGCGGTTGTAGTTGACCGTGGTCTTGTTGTAGGCCTCCAGGTGGAAGGAGTCGATGATGTTGGCGTCATCCAGGTCGGCCGTGGCGGCCTCGTAGGCAATATTGACCGGATGCGTAAGGGGCAGATTCCAAACCGGGAAGGTCTCGAATTTGGCATAGCCGGCGGCCGTGCCATGCTTGTGCTCGTGATACAGCTGCGAGAGGCAAGTGGCGAGCTTGCCCGAGCCGGGGCCGGGTGCCGTCACGACAACGAGCGGACGCGTGGTCTCGACAAACTCGTTCTTGCCGTAGCCTTCGTCAGAAACGATCAGATCGACATCGTGCGGATACCCCTCGATGGGATAGTGCAGCTTGGCGGGAATACCGAGCGCGTTCAGGCGGTTGCGGAACACATCGGCAGCGGGCTGGCCGGCATACTGGGTGATGACCACAGCCGCGACGGCAAAGCCGTTGCCGCGGAACAGGTCAACCAAGCGCAGCACATCCTCGTCATAGGTAATGCCAAGGTCACCACGAGCCTTGTTTTTCTCGATGTGGTTCGCGTTGATCGCGATGATAACCTCGACATCGTCGGCGATGCTCTTGAGCATGCGGAACTTGCTGTCCGGCTCAAAACCCGGCAGCACGCGGCTCGCGTGATAGTCGTCAAACAGTTTGCCGCCAAACTCCAAATACAGTTTGCCACCAAACTGCGAGATGCGCTCCTTAATATGAGCGGCCTGCAGCTCGATATACTTCGCGTTGTCGAAACCCTGGCGCATATATGGCTCCCGTCCCGTTTCGTAAATTAAGTTCCTACGCGATTATAACGGAGCCAGGCCACCACAACCGTCGGGGCTAGGGTAGCTAATTTGGGACGGGGCTATTTTAGCTACCCCGGCTGTCAATCTACCAAACCGGCACCCTATCGGCCGGTGTAGCTAAAAAAGCCCCGTCCCAAATTAGCTACCCCGACCGCGTCCCTTTGCTCCAACAACGACAACGCCATAGGTAGAGGACGGACAGCGAAAGCCCGCCAGAGCGAGCAAGGTGACGTGAAAGAGGAGGGCATAGGCCTTTTGGCCATGCCCGACGATTGAACGTCAGATTGCCGCTCTGGCGGGCTTGCAGCGTCGAGTGGTTCCGGCGTTTGGTAAAACGCCGGAACACAAGAGCGCCCCCTCCCGCGCACGGAACGGGAGGGGGCTAAAGGTAGGAGTCTACCGGTGGGTTTACCCCACCGGACAGACGATGACCAGGTGATCCCTTACAGGATCGTCAAGGTTTCCGTGGGGTACCCGTTGGGTACTTAGAGCATCACGCAGGCGATGGTCAGGATGACGGCGCAGACGACGGAGAGAGCGACGATCAGCTTAAGGGCAAACTTGAGCCAGGTCGTCCACTCGATCTTGGCCAGGGCGAGACCGCCCATGATGGCGCCGGAGGTCGGGGTGAACAGGTTCACGACACCGATGGCGGCGGAGAAGATCATGACCATGACCTCGGGCGAGAAGCCGAGCTTAACAGCCAGCGGTCCCATGATGGGCATGGAGACGGTAGCCATACCAGAGGTCGAGGGGATCAGGAAGGACAGGCCGAAGTAGACCAGGAAGCTCATGGGAGCGAAGATCACGCCGGACAGGCCAGCCAGAGCGTTGGCGGCAGCGTCGAGGACGTAGACGTCGAGGCCGGTGCTAGCCATGAGGACGGAGATACCACGGGCGAGGGCGATGACGAGAACAACGGACATCATGTCGGCAGCGCCGGTGATGAAGGTGTTAACGATCTGCTTCTCGGACAGGCCACCGATGATACCGATCAGGATAGCCATGAGGAAGAACCAGGTGGAAGCCTCGTCGAAGTACCACTGGCCAATGGGCAGGCCGGTGATCAGGGCAGACCAGCCCTGGACGACGGCGTTACCGTCGGCGTCGTAGACAGCGCCAGCGTCAAAGAAGTTGGCGACGCCCTCGTTGAGGTCAGCCAGCGGGATGAAGCCGACGATCATGACGACGAAGGTGAATGCGAAGGCGATCAGAACACCCTTCTGACGACCGGTGAGCTTGACCTCCTTGTGAACCTCGGAAGCAGCCTTGCCATGAGCCTCTTCGGCGTCCTTAAGCTCCTGCATCGACAGGATGGTGGAACCCTTGTCTGCCTTGACCTTCTTGGCATAGCTCATCACAAAGACGATCGACATAGCGGTGGTGACAATCCACAGGACGGCGCCGAGGCCGATGATGATGGACTGGTTCACAGCGATGTCAACGCCGGTCAGAGCGTCGACGGCCGCGCCGACGGCGAACGGGTTAACCGTGGAGCCGAGGCAGCCGCAGCCAGCGCCGAGCAGGACGGTAGCGGCGCCGACCATGGGGTCGAAGCCGGCGGCCATCATGGTAGCGGCGAGCAGGGCATAGAAGGGAACGGTCTCCTCGCACATACCATAGGTGGTACCACCGAGGGAGAAGATGAGCATAAGAACAGGAATGAGCATGATCTCGTTGCCCTTAAGCTTCTGCACCAGAACGGCAATGCCGTTGTCCAGGGCGCCGGTCTCGGTCATCATGCCG
The DNA here is from genome assembly GCA_934654765.1 of uncultured Collinsella sp. Taxonomy (GTDB): domain Bacteria; phylum Actinomycetota; class Coriobacteriia; order Coriobacteriales; family Coriobacteriaceae; genus Collinsella. The sequence continues at coordinate 3,410 of CAKUGX010000128.1, forward strand.
AGGAAGCCGCCCAGGATCATAACGAAGAGGCAGACGGGCAGAGCGTCAGCGAAGCCCTTAACCGGGGCGGTGCAGAAATCGCTCAAGCGGGCAGCGGTAACCTCGCCGCCGGACGTGCCGGAGACGATAACGGTAACAATCGCAACAATTGCCAGCAGAGCAAGAAGAATGGTGAACGATGAAGGCATACCGCGCTTTTTCTTAGCGGTCTCAGTCATGGTTCTCATCCCCCCTTCATAAATCATTTAACTACTCTCGCGCGAAGCGGATCTTCCGTGCCGTGCCCACCGCTCAACGCGAGATATTTACCAGACAAAACCGCTCGGGGTGTGCAGCAATACACCCCGAGCGAGATGCTAGATGCTCTTACTTGAGCGTGGCGTACATGACAGCCTTGATGGTGTGCATGCGGTTCTCGGCCTCGTCAAAGACCTTGGAAGCGGGGCTCTCGAAGACCTCGTCGGTGACCTCCTGCTCGGTGATGCCGAACTGCTCGCACTTCTCGGCGCCAATGGTGGTGTTGGTGTCGTGGAAGCTGGGCAGGCAGTGCAGGAAGATGGCACCCGGGTTGGCCATAGCCATGACCTCGGAGGTGACACGATACGGGGTGAGCTGAGCGATGCGCTCGGCCCAGACCTCGTCGGGCTCGCCCATGGAGACCCACACGTCGGTGTAGAGAACGTCAGCGCCGGTGACGCCGTCCTTGACGTCGGTGGTCAGCTTGATGGTGCAGCCGTTGGCCTCGGCGATGGGCTTGCAGGCCTCGATGACGTCGTCAGCGGGCATGCACTCCTCGGGACCGCAGGCCACGAAGTTCATGCCGAGCTTGGAGCAGACGACCATGAGGGAGCGAGCGACGTTGTTCTTGCAGTCGCCCATGAAGACGAGGGTCTTGCCCTTGATGTCGTAGTTGAAGTTCTCCTGGACGGTCAGGATGTCGGCGAGCATCTGGGTGGGGTGCCACTCGGTGGTCAGGCCATTCCAGACGGGCACGCCGGACTTAGCAGCGAGCTCCTCGACGT
>CAKUGX010000129.1 GCA_934654765.1 uncultured Collinsella sp.
CATATGCTCGGGGGTGTTTTACAACATATTGGGAGTGGAGTGGTGGGGCGAGGTGGGGGAAGGGGTGGGGAAAGGTGTTGAAAAATGGGGCGGTTCCCCATATTATTAATGACGTCGACAGGCGGGGTGGTTCCCCGCGTACGTGCCATCTGAGTAACCGAGGGGAGGGCGCACATGGGAATGACTGGTGCATACGAGCGCAATCTCGATGCAAAAGGTCGTCTGTCCCTGCCTGCACCCCTTCGCGAGGAGCTTGGAGAGCACGTTCGCGTGTTCAAAGCCCTGGATGTCGATGCTCTGTACGTGTTCTCTGCCGAGGCCTTCGATAAGTGGGTCGAAGGACTCTTCGCGGGTCGTGAGGGCCACGAGGGTTTTAACCCGCGTGACATTAACGACCAGAAGCTCATGAGGGCGATCAACAAGCGCACCACGTCGATGGACGTGGACAGCGCCGGTCGTATCGGTCTTTCCGAGTCTCTCCGCAAGCAGGCGAACCTCGACCGCGAGGTCACGGTTGTGGGCAACTACGACCACCTTGAGGTTTGGGATCGCGCCGCGGCCGATGAGGACGATGACGATGAGGCCCTGCTGGACCTCTTCTTCTCGTAAGGGCAAGGCACGGGTAACGGATGGAGCGTGGGATCTTGACACAAGAATATCGGCATGAACCTGTCATGCTCGGCGAAGTGCTTGAGTCGCTGCAGCTAAAGAGCGGCTCCGTCGTCTGCGATTGCACCCTTGGCGGTGCCGGCCATTCGGTAAAGATGGCCGCGCAGGTGGGGGAGACGGGCCTTTTGCTCGGCGTCGATCAAGACGACATGGCCCTCGAGGCCGCTGGCGCCCGTCTGGACCGCGAGGTTCCCGGCGTTCCGCACCAGCTGCTGAAGGGCAACTTCGGCGACTTGGACGAGCTGCTTTGCTCGGCCGAGGTGCCCGGGGTCGATGGCTTCCTGTTCGATTTGGGCGTTTCGTCACCGCAACTCGATATCCCTGGCAGGGGCTTTTCGTATAACGAGGACGCCCCATTGGACATGCGGATGGATCCGGGTAATAACACCTTAAACGCAGCTGAGGTCATCAACACCTATAACGAACACGACCTCGCCCGGATTCTACGCGTCTACGGCGAAGAGAAGTTCGCCTCGCAGATCGCGCGCGAGATCGTGCGCCGCCGCGAGCAAGAACCGATCGAGACCACCGGCCAGTTTGTCGAGATCATCAAGGCGGGTATTCCAGCTGCCGCTCGTCGGCATGGTGGGCACCCTGCCAAGAAAAGTTTCCAGGCCATTCGCATCGAGGTCAACCACGAGCTCGATGTGCTCGAGAGAGGGCTTGACGCCGCCACCAGGTGGCTCAACCCGGGAGGACGCATCTGCGTCATCTCGTATCACTCGCTCGAGGACCGTATCGTAAAGAACCACTTTAAGGAGATGAGCCAGGGGTGCACGTGTCCGCCGGAGATTCCGGTGTGCGTGTGCGGCAACGTGCCGATACTCAAGGTCATCACCCGCAAACCCTTGGTTGCCCAGCCTGATGAGGTTGAGCGCAACCCTCGGGCGAGATCAGCCAAAATCCGCGTGGCGCAGCGTCTGTAGGCGCGACCGTGCGATATTGGACCTCCCGCTCGCACCATAAACGAAGCTTAAACACACTACCAACGTACTCGGGATGGGAGGCGGCATATCATGGGCTACAACACTTCAAGCGCAGCACTCGCCTATGATATGAACGCCATGCCCGCCTATCGTGAGACGCCGCAGGCCTCCGTTGCTCCCCGTGAGCAGCGCACGCCGCGCTTTGATGTCTACACGGGCGCGGGCCGTCAGGCAAACCAGGCGGTAAGCCCGGTTTTCATGAGCGTTCTTAAAACGTTTTGCATCATTGCGGCCATCTTCATGACGATCGGTGTCGCCCGCGTGGCGCTCGCCGGCATTACGGCCCAGGTGCTCAACGGCAACGCCGAGCTTACCAACACGCTCGAAAAGGCGACCGATGAGAGCTCCGACCTAGAGGTCATGCATTCTGTCTATGGCGCCGACACGCGCATCCGCGACCTTGCGGGCGCTTATGGCATGGTGGAGCCCAGCGAGAGCGTTACACTTGACTTTTCGCAGGATGCAGCCGCGGGCGCTAACGCGACCGCGACCGCTCAGTAGCAAGACGGTAGCTGAGTATGACAAATGACTATCGCCGCGGTTCCGATGGGGGCCGCGGTTCTGGACGTCCCTCGTCGCGGGGACGTTCTGGTTATCAAGGAACGGGTCGGCAATCTTACAACGCCGGGCAGTCCCGTGGCAACGACCCGGCGTCGCGACTTCGCGGCTCGGGCGGCCCTCAAGTGCATAACACCAGGTCGCGCAAGAGTTCGTCGACCGAATGGCTCACAGGCGCGCCTCTGCCTCGCCGCAAAGCCGTCATGGGATTCATTGGGCTTGCCTTGGGCTTGGGCGTCTTTCGCCTTGCCGACTATCAAATTGTCGAAGCCGATAAACTGCGCGAGCGTGCCGATGCGCGCCGCCTGCTTGCGCAGACCCTCTATGCCAAACGTGGCACCATCTACGACCGCAACGGTAACGTGCTGGCGTCGTCGGTCGAATGTCGCAACATCGCCGTGAACCCGCAGCTTGTCGAGGATGTCGACAAGACGGTGTCGGCGCTGGTCAAGGCAACTGGAATCGATAAAAAGACCTGCCGCAAGCTCGTCGAGTCCGATGGCACCTGGGTGTATATCAAGCGCCAGGTGGACGAAGACGATGCTGCGGCGCTGGAGAAGAAGAACCTGCCCGGCGTGCTTTTTGAGCAGGCCATGAAGCGCGTATATCCATACGGCAATCTGGCATCGCAGGTGCTGGGTGTAGTGAATGTAGACAACGACGGCTTGACGGGTCTCGAAAAGCAATACAACAAGCTTCTGACCGGCACGAACGGTTCTCTTGTGCGCGAGCGCGCGAGGGACGGCAGCTATATCGCGGGCGGTGCCTATAAAAAGGTGGCTGCGGTCGACGGCGTTGATATCGTGACGACGCTCGACGTCAATATCCAGCGAGCGGCCGAGGATGCCCTGGCAGAGGCAGTTGAGAAGACTAAGGCCAAGAACGGCTCGGCGCTGGTCACCGATCCCACGACGGGCGAGATTTTGGCAGCCTGCTCGTACCCGACCTACGACCAGACCGATCTGGAGAACGCCAAGACCGAGGATATGAACCTGCGCCTGGTCACCGACGCCTACGAGCCCGGCTCGGTCTTTAAGACGCTCGTGGCGGGCGCCGGCTTCGACTTGGGCGTCGTGCGATCGAGTACGTCGTTTGAGGTGCCGGCGAGCATCAAGGTGGGCGACGATACCGTCACCGATGCCGACAAGCGCGATTATGCCATGACCATGGATGTGCGCGAGATGATGCGCCGTTCGTCCAACGTGGGCTTTGTTCTGGTGGGGCGCAAGATCGGTGCCGACGACTTTGCCGCCTATGTGGACAAGTGGGGCATAGGCCACAGCTCTGGTGTCGATTTTCCGGGCGAGAGCCTGGGCATCGTCAAGGAGCGTGACCAGTATGACGGCGCCACGCTTGGCTCGATGAGCTTTGGACAGGCGTTGTCTGTCTCTCCGATTGAGATCGCACGTGCCGTGGGCGGCATCGCCAACGGCGGCGTGATGATGACCCCGCACTTCTATAAGTCCAGCAAAGGCGACGAGAAGGACTGGGGCGAGGGCGAGCGCGCGATTTCTGAGGATGCTGCATCCCAGGTGACATCGTGCATGCAGACGGTCGTGTCCGAGGGAACGGGCGTTGGCGGCGCGGTCGACGGCTATGACGTGGCGGGTAAGACCGGTACGGCCGAACGAGCCGACGAGAACGGCGGCTACCTCAAGGAGAACTACATGTCGTCCTTTATGGGCTTTGCACCGGCACAATCGCCCAAGGTGCTGTGCTATATCACGCTCGACGGAACGCCGAGCGGCTCAGATGCCGCTGCAGTGCCGTTCCAGTCCATTATGGCCAACGCGCTCGACGTGCTGGGTATCCCGCACACGAGGTAGGGGGTTACAATCTTTGGGGCGTGGTTTGTTGTCCCATATGAGGGGTGTTCACATGCCCTGCACCACGCATGCGCGGCGCTGGGATACAATACGCCGATAGCATTATTAGGTTTACAGGGGAGCTGCAATGATAGAGATCGCCGTCAACAACCTCGCGGCCGCAACAGGGGCCCGAACCGTGACGGGAGAAGCCGATCGGGTTTGCCGCGGGTGCGTTATCGACTCGCGTCAGGTCGAGGAAGGGACGAT
>CAKUGX010000130.1 GCA_934654765.1 uncultured Collinsella sp.
CAGCCCTTTTCCTTCAGGAAACCGGCGTTGTAGAACAGACCGCAGGGGCTGTAGAACATGGGAGCCAGATAGGTCTTACCATCGCCGTAGGGGTTGGTGAGAGAAGTGTCGGTAAAGCCGCCGGCGATCTTCTCGCTGACCTTCTTGCTCTCGCCGGGCACGGTCATGCTCAGCACATCGGTGATGTCAGCGATCAGGTTGCCCTTGATGAACTGCTCGGTCAGAGCAGCTTCGCGACCGGTAGCCAGGTGGATCACGTCGGGGTAATCGCCGCCCTGCATGGAGGGGCCGATGACATCTTCCAGGTTCTTGTCGGTGGTCAGTTCCACCTTGATGCCCGTCTGGGCGGTAAAGGCTTCGGTAACCTTCTGCCACATCTCGGAACCGTAAGCGGTCTCAATGGCGGCGACCTTGATGGTCACGTCCTCAGCGGGAGCGGCAGATGCAGCGGCGGAAGAAGCCGTGCTGGAAGCGGTGCTGGAAGAACCGCCGCAGGCGGCCAGACCCAGTGCAGCGGCACCCACGCCAGCCACTTTCAAGAAATTGCGACGAGAAATGCGTTTCATAGTGTATCCTCCATCATTTGATCTCGTTCAAACACAGCCGGGGCAAACAGGTTCTGCCCGGGAGGGCTGTGTGTTTTTCTGTCTCCAATATAAGTTTTTTCGCCTTCTCGAACAAGGGGTTTGTTGTTTCTTTTTTTAGAAATCTTGCTCTCTGGAATTTTCTTTCAGCAAAGTCGCTAAATTCAAGAGGTTGCTTTGGGCAAATTGTCTTTGTCTGTAACTTTTTTGACATATTCCAAAGTTTTTCCGAAATAAAAAATAGAGGACCCACTAAAAAACAGGGCTTGCTTTTTTCTCGCTTTCCCTCTATAATGGAAAAAAGCCTACGAGACATCGTATCATTTTGACATTTCTTTTTAATTATCTTGCTTTTATTTTTATGTTTTTTGCATCACTCAAAGGAGCCGTTGTGTTATGAGCACCCAACGCTTTGATATCCAGCACGCCCCTGCCCCCCGGGAGTCCTTCCGGCTGCTGTACATCAGCAAAAGCCGGTTTGGCGGTGACTGGAACAGCACCACCCACACCCACTCCTGCACGGAGCTGTTCTACTGCCTCAGCGGTGAAGGTCAGTTCTACCTTGCCGGGCAGCTGTTTCCGGTAAAGCCCGACGACATGGTCATCGTGAACCCCCAGGTGGAGCACACGGAATTGAGTCTGAACGCTTCACCGCTTGAATATATCGTTCTGGGTGTGGCTGGCATTGAGATCTTATTCGGCAAGGCTGATTCTTCTTATGCTATCTTCAACTGCCGTGAAAACCGGGAACGGATGGTCACTCTGCTGCATATGCTGCTTGCCGAAGCCGACCGCAGTCTGGATGGCTGCGAAACCGTCTGTCAGGACTTGCTGGAGGTGCTGCTGATCTGGCTGGTACGCTGCACAACGCTCTCTTTGCAGGTGGAAGAAACGCCACGGTCTGACAGCCGGGAGTGTGTAGAGATCAAGCGATATCTGGACAGCAACTTCCGGGAGGACATCTCACTTGACCGTCTGGCAGAGATCGCACACATCAATAAGTATTATCTGGCCCACACCTTTCAAAAAGAGTACGGCATCTCTCCCATCACCTATCTGAATCGCCGCCGCATTGAGGAAAGCAAATATATGCTGGGCAATACAGGTTACAGCCTGGCTCAGATCAGCGAACTGATGGGCTTTTCGTCCCCCAGCTATTTTTCCCAGTGCTTCCGCAAAGCGGAGGGGCTGACTCCCAACGAATACCGCCGTCAGGTACGGCAGGGACAACGCCCTGCCCCGGCAAAACGGCATGAAAGATAAAGAAACGAGGAACTTCAAATGAAACCTGTCACCGAACCCATTCTCTGCGCTGCTGCATCCGCCTTTGATTTTGGTGGGCCGATGGTCTGCGATCCACTCCACTATGGTGAGGGCCACATCAATGACACCTTTGTGGTCTGGCGGGCCGATCATACCAAACGCTTTATCTTACAGCGTATCAACACCGCTACATTCACCGATCCAGCAGGACTGATGGAAAACATCTGTGGCGTGACCCGGCATTTACGCGCAAAGATTCAGGCAGAGGGCGGCGACCCTGGCCGAGAATGCCTGAACGTCATTCCCACTCTGTCCGGCGCAGCGTACTATATTGATTCTGAAGGCAATGCCTGGAGAGCCTATGATTTTGTGGAGAATACCGTCTGTCTGCAACAGGTCGGCTGTGAGGCAGACTTCCGCACTGTGGCAGAAACACTGGGCAAATTCCAGAACCAGCTGGCCGATTATCCTGCTTCTACCCTCCACGAAACCATTGCCCGTTTTCACGATACGCCCAACCGTTACGCAAACTTTGAAAAAGCCCTTGCCGCCGATGCACTGGGTCGAGCCAAAAACATTGCACCGGAGATCGCATTTATCCGTGCACGGGAAAAGGACTGCCACGTTCTGCTGGATCAGCTGGCCGCTGGCGAGATCCCGCTGCGTGTCACCCATAATGATACCAAAATCAACAATGTTCTGCTCGATGAAGCCACCGGCAAAGGCATCTGTGTCATTGACCTCGACACTGTGATGCCGGGTCTGTCGGCTTATGATTTTGGTGATTCCATCCGCACCGGTGCCAACGACTGCGCCGAGGATGAACCCGACCAGAGCAAAGTCCACTTTGACCTGCATCTGTATGAAGTGTTTGCCAAAGGCTATCTTTCCACTGCTGGCTCCACCATGCACACAGCTGAAAAAAAGAGTCTTGCCTGGGGTGCGAAGCTCATGACACTGGAATGCGGCATTCGTTTCCTGACCGACTATCTGGAGGGCGACCATTATTTCCATATTGCCCGCCCGAACCACAACCTCGACCGTGCCCGCACCCAGTTCACGCTGGTACGACAGATGGAAGATGTATTCGATCAGATGACTGCGATCGTCTGCCCGGAAACCGACCTCTGATCCAAATGTGATTGCACAAAACAAAGCAGTTCAGTCGATTGTTTTATCCGGCTGAACTGCTTTGTTGTCTCTCTGCTAAATTTTCTGCCTCTATTGATTCTTAGGTCTCGGCGGCTCCGGTGCTCTCGTGGATGATCTTGCGCAGCTTACCGCTGCCGAAGGTCTCGGCAAAGCCCAGCGGCAGCACCGCCAGATGCTCCGACACCGCCAGCCGCAGATTGGTCGCCACCCGGAACGCCGACAGGTGGGAGCACATCAGCGCTGCAATGTAAATAAGGTAAGACAGCACTGCAAACAACACTGCCATCCAGCCGTAATGGGGGATGTTCACCGCCTGCTCATAGTTTGGCGCTGCGTTCAACACATCCCGCAGGATCTTCCAGATGTACACAAAAGGTACCAGCGCTACCAGCGCACTGGCCGCAGACAGCACCCACATCCCCATGGGCATCCCTGCATACTTCATTGTCTGCCTCCAAATCCGATCTTCACGATCTGCATTTTCATCCCGTTGTCCCCGATCCTTGCAAGGAATCGGAAAAAGCCGCTGACGGAAGGGTCTTTCAGGTCGCTGTAACCCAGCATATAGCCCCGGCTGGACACCTGCAGGCGGCTGTCCCAGGGGGAAAGCTCACTTTTTGCATCCGAAACCGCGAAATATGCCCTCACATCCTTGATCTTTGCGGTCTTGAGCCATGTTTTTGCGATCATCTTCACCGCCGTGCGGTTGGCGGCATCAAAGACCAGCACCCCGCCGGGGAAAGCATCTGCCATCCCCTGCACCAGTTCCCGGACCTGCTGGGTCAGGAAGTAATAGAACACCCCGGAGGCAAAGAACACCGCCCCGCCGGAGGCATCGATCTTGTCAAACCATGCGGGGTCTTTCAGGTCGCAGGGGATATTTTGTTCCCGTTCCCCGGCTGGCAGAAGCTGCTGCCGCAAGGCAATCACATCCGGGAAATCCAGATTATAGATCTTGCAGCTGCCGTTGTCGCAGGCTCTGCCGGTGTTGTCCAGCCCACAGCCCAGATTGATCACCGCTGCACAGGGGTGCGTTTTCAGGTATGCCTGCACCTCAAAGGCAAGGTCATTCTGCCGCATGGCCACCTCCAGCGCACCAAAGCGCTGCATCAGGCTGCGGGAGCTTTTCTCTGCCTCTGAAAAGTCGTAGTCGATCTGGTCGAGCAGACGCACCGCTGTTTCATCCCTGTAAAGGTTCGGGTACAGCTCCGTACACAGCTTCCGGGAATACAGCGGGAGGATCAGCGTCTCCTGCACGGTGTTTTTCTCGATTTT
>CAKUGX010000131.1 GCA_934654765.1 uncultured Collinsella sp.
TCGTGCTTCACCCTGAGGTCTATACTCATGGAAAACCTCCCATTTCCCGATGTCCAAGAAATGGGAGGCAGTTCACTTTCCCCTTTGTGGTGGTTTTCTAAGTCGTTAGCTTAGTAGCATGCGGTCGTTGGCGAGCTCGCCGCCCGAGACCTCCTCAAACTTCTGAAGCAGGTCGGCCACGGTGAGCGACTTCTTCTCGTCGCCGGCCACGTCGTAGATCACATGGCCCTCGTGCATCATGATCAGGCGATTACCCAGACGGATGGCGTCGTTCATGTTGTGCGTGACCATGAGCGTGGTCAGGCGGTTCTCGTCGACGATCTCCTCGGTCAGGTTGAGCACCTTAGAGGCCGTCTTGGGGTCGAGGGCCGCCGTGTGCTCGTCGAGCAGCAGCAGGCGCGGCTTGGTGAGCGTGGCCATCAGCAGGGTGAGTGCCTGGCGCTGGCCGCCCGAGAGCAGGCCGACCTTGGCGTTGAGACGCGTGTCCAGACCGAGGTCCAGGCGCTTGAGCAGTTCAACGTACTCGTCCTTCTCGGCCTTGGTGACGCCCCATGAAAGGCCGCGACGCTGGCCGCGGCGCTTGGCGAGGGCCAGGTTCTCGGCAATTTGCATGTCGGCTGCGGTGCCGCGCATGGGATCCTGGAACACACGGCCCAGGTACTTGGCGCGTTGCGACTCGCTCAGACGCGAGATGTCGGTGCCGTCGAGCTCAATAACACCCGAATCGAGCGGATACACGCCGGCGATCATATTGAGCAGCGTGGACTTGCCGGCGCCGTTGCCGCCAATCACGGTTACAAAGTCGCCATCGTTGAGGGTGAGGTCGACGCCGGTGAGCGCGCGCTTCTCGGTGACGGTGCCCTTGTTAAAGGTCTTCTTGACGTGCGAGAGCTTAAGCATCTGCCTCATCTCCCTTCGTGTAGGAGCTGCGGAGCTTATAGCGCTCCCAAACCACGGGCACGCACAGGGCCACGGCGACGATCACGGCGGAGAGCAGCTTCATGTCGTTGGCGTCCATGCCCAGCTGCAGCACGATGGCGCGGATGAGGAAGTAGACCACGGAGCCAAAGACGGCGGAGGCAAGACGGACGCTAAACTGCGTGAGGCCGCCGGGCAGCAGGCGACCGAGCACCTCGCCGATGACGATGGCGGCAAGGCCGATGACGATGGCGCCGGTGCCCATGCCAATGTCGGCATACTTCTGGCTCTGGCAGATGAGCGCGCCGGCAAGGCCAATGAGGGCGTTGGAGAGCACGAGGGCGATCATCTTGGTGGTGTTGGTGTTAACGCCCAGGGCGCGGATCATGTACTCGTTGTTGCCGGTGGCACGCAGCGCCGAGCCGATCTCGGTGCCAAAGAACCAGTACAGGATGGCGACGATGGCCACGGCCAGCACAATGCCTAGGATAATGGCAACAGTGGACTGCGGCAGGCCCGTCATGTTGCTGACGGATGAGAAGATAGTGCCCTTGGCAAGGATGGGCGTATTGGACTTGCCCATGATGCGCAGGTTGATGGACCACAGACTGATCTGCGTAAGGATTCCGGCGAGGATTGCGGGAATCTCAAAGACGGTGGTCAAGATGCCCGTGACGGCGCCCGCGATGGCGCCGGCACACATGCCGGCCAGCACGGCGAGCAAGGGGTCGACGTTATTGTTGACGATGAGCACGGCGCAGACACAGCCGCCGAGGGCAAAGCTGCCGTCGCAGGTCATATCGGGGATGTCGAGCAGGCGGAACGTGATAAACACGCCAAGCACCATAATGCCCCAGAGGACGCCCTGCGAAACGGCGCCCTGCAATGCAATGAGCATGCTTCATACCTCCTAGGATAGGGTGGACACGTGAGTCACCATGATAGCGGTAACAATGCATAAAAGAGTTGCGGACGGATGTTTTGTCTCATCCGAAACAAGCAGGGCGAACGCCGGTCTTTGGCGTTCGCCCCAAGGACTCAGATATTGAATAACGCGGCTGTGGCGCGCGTGCGGGCCCTAGACGCGTTACCGCGCATGGCGCTACTCGTCCAGAGCGGAAAGGTCGATGCCTAGGGCCTCGGCCATCTCGTCGTTCTTGACGACGACCAGGTCCTTGCTCGAGAGGTGCTTGATCGGCATATCCTCGGGCTTGGCTTCGCCCTTCAGGATCTTAACGGCCATCTCGCCCGCAGCGTGGCCCAGATCCTCATAGTTGATGGAGAGGGTGAACAGGCCGCCGGCCATGCACATACCCTCCTCGCCGGTCACGAAGGGGAGCTTATTCTCCTTGCAGATCTGGCCGACCTGCGAAGCGCCCGCGGCGATGGTGTTGTCAGTGGGGGAGTACAGCGCGTCGACCTTGCCCACGGCAGACTCGACGACGGACTGAATCTCGTTGGAGCTCGAGACGGTGAAGTCAGTGTACTCGAGGCCTAGCTTGTCGAGCTCCTTCTTGGCGGCCTTGATCTGGACGTCGGAGTTGGACTCGGCGGTGCAGTAGAGCAGGCCGACCTTTTTAACGTCGGGCAGGACCTTCTGCATCATCTCGAGCTGCTCGGCGACCGGGGTGAGGTCGGAAGCGCCGGTGACGTTGGTGCCGGGCTTGTCGTTGTCCTGGACCAGGCCGGAGGCGGCGTAGTCGGTGATGGCACAGCCCACGATGGGGATATCGGCCGTGGCGCCGGCGGCAGCCTGCGCGGCGGGCGTGGCGATGGCATAAATCAGGTTGACGTTGTCGCCCACAAACTTGTCGGCAATGGACTTACACGTGGACTGGTCGTTCTGGGCGTTCTTCTGGTCGATCTTGACCTTAAGGCCGCTCTCCTTGATGGCCTTGACAAAGCCATCGTTGGCGGCGTCGAGTGCGGAGTGCTCGGTGAGCTGCAGAACGCCGATGGTGTAGTCGGAACCGGCGGCAGCAGAGCCGGAACCAGAGTTGCCGCCGCATCCGGCGAGCGGGGCGAGCGCGAGCAGGCCGGCGGAGACCAGAAGGCTCCTGCGGCTGATGGTGATGTCCTTCATATCATTACCCCCAGTATAAAAATGGCTGGAAACACTGCACTGGGACAAAGTGCAAGTGGAACTATAGTAGCGCTGATGTCCATTTTTACAACAGCCTGGCGGGTTTTTTAATACAGAATCGGATGGGCGGTACGGGTAGTCGAATGGGCGGCGGAGGGTCTTATGCGGCGGAGGAGGCGTCGTCCTCGTCCAGGGCGGCGAAGAGCTTCTTGCCGTCGAGGAGACGTGTGGTGACGTTTCTCATGCGGCCGATCTCAACGGTGCGCAGCGTGTCGTCGGCGCCTCGCGCGTCATAGACCGTTCCCAGCAAATACGAGATGCCGTCTCGTTGCTTGATGGCAAAGGGCCGGAGTGTCATCCGTGCCACTTCGACCTCTCCGCGTGCCGTGACACTCGAAATATCAAAACTCACTGTGGTTCCGTGGTCGATGGCCTGCTCGATGAGCTCGCAGGCATCGATGCGCTTGACGGGCGTGCGTGTGGCCTTGGTGGATTTGCCGCCTGCGCTTGGAGCAGGCTCGGGTGCATCGAGGTAGCCGCGAACGTCGGCACTCGCCATGGCGACCAAGTGCTGAGCCATGCTTTTTCGAATGGCGATGGGTGTGGAGCGGTTGCGCATGACCATGCCGTGGAGCCGGATGATTTCCTCGTCGGTGAGCGGACGGGTCAAGAGCCGATACCCCACGCCGCGCTTGTATTCAATTTCGTATCCGGCATGGCGAAGTGCGGAGATGGCGGTGTAGATGCTGCGCCGCGCCGCCGAAATGGGCATGCGGCCGGGGTCGTCGGGATGGGCGAGGCGCCGGATCAACTCATCGGAAAGCATGGCCTTGTCCTCGCCGGTGTTCTCGCTTAATAGTTGCAGGATGCGAACGGCGCGATAGGCTGCCATCGAGGCGGCGCCCCTCGTCGTGGTGTCGTAGGTTTCAACGGCGGTTTCGGTCATGGTGCCCACGTCCTTTCCGTTTTGGGTGGCAACGGTATGGAGCCTAGGACGCGGGGTTTTCCCAGGGGCGCAGGGCGCTCTGGGCGGTCGGTAGTCGTCGGCAAACGGCGGGTCGAGTTTTCAACTGCCCTGCTCAACTGACCAAAAACTTGCCAAAAGCTTGACGGATGCTGTTGAAAAAAGCGCCTCTCGGCCGATGTCGAGAGACGCTTGTGCGATGAGCG
>CAKUGX010000132.1 GCA_934654765.1 uncultured Collinsella sp.
CACCAAAGATGTCGAGCAGCTCGGCCAGCGTGTCGGCGGCGGCCAGGGCAGCGGCCTTGTCGGCAGCGTCGCCGGCCTGCTCCAGGTACTGGTTGCACTCGGTCACGAAGCCAAAGACGGCACCCATAGCGCCAGCGGTGTTAAAGTCGTCGTCCATGCACTCCTTAAAGGCGGCACGGGCCTCGGCGGCCTTGGCGGCAAACGCCTCGGCAGCGGCTTCATCAGCAGCGGCCGTCGCGTGGTTCGCGGCCCAGCGCAGGTTCTCGACCGTACCGGCAATGCGCGTGAGCGAGTTCTCGGCACCCTCCAGGCGCTCCCAGGAGAAGTCGAGCGGCGAGCGATAGCTCGTCTGCAGCATCAGCAAGCGCAGGGCGGCAGCGGAATGCTGCTCGAGCACCTCGGCCAGCGTAAAGAAGTTGCCGAGCGACTTGGACATCTTCTCGCCGTCGACCAGCAGCATGCCCGTGTGCATCCAGGTGTTGGAGAAGCCCTGATGCCAGGCGCAGGTGGCCTGGGCGCACTCGTTCTCGTGGTGCGGGAAGGCAAGGTCGGAGCCGCCGCCGTGGATATCGATCGGGGTGCCCAGGTAGCGGTGCACCATGGCGGCGCACTCGGTGTGCCAACCGGGACGGCCCTCACCCCAGGGGCTCGGCCAGCTAGGCTCGCCGGGCTTGGCGGCCTTCCACAGGGCAAAGTCGAGCGGGTCGTTCTTGTCCTCGTTCTCCTCGATGCGCGCACCAACCATGAGGTCGTCGATGTTACGGCCCGAGACCTGGCCGTAATTGGGATCGCTGCGCACGGCAAAGTACACGTCGCCATTATCGGCGGCGTAGGCATGGCCCTGCTCGATGAGCGTCTTGATCATGGCGATCATGGGGCCGATCTCCTTGGTGGCGCGGGGACGCACATCGGGATCGAGCACGTTGGCGGCGCGCATGACGCCGATAAACTTGTCGGAGAACTCCGTCGCGACCTCGGCGGCCGTGCGGCCCTGCTCGTTGGCGCGCTTGATGATCTTGTCGTCGACATCGGTGAGGTTCTGGGCGAACGTGACCTCGTACCCGCTCGCGATGAGCCAGCGGCGGATTACGTCGAAGCTAATGAACGTGCGGGCGTTGCCGATGTGGATGTTGTCGTAGACCGTGGGGCCGCACACGTACATGCGGACCTTGCCGGACTCGATGGGCTGGAACTCTTCCTTTTTATGGGTAGCGCTGTTGTAGATACGCATTCGTTACTCCTTAACGGTTTTCTGTAGCAAGCAGACGGCCCAGGCGCCGATTCCCTCGCCCTGGCCTTCCCAACCGAGCTTTTCGGTCGTGGTAGCGGCGACGCCCACGTTTTCCACGTCGACGCCCAGGGCATGGGCGAGATTTGCGCGCATGGCATCGCGGTGCGGGGTGATCTTGGGCTGCTGGCAGGCGATGGTGCAATCGGCATCGACAAACTCAAAGCCCAGCTCACGCGCATAATCCATCACGCGGGCAAGCAGCACCATCGAATCGGCACCCTCATAGGCGGGATCGGTGTCGGGGAATAGCTTGCCAATGTCTCCCCCGCGGCAGGCGCCCAGGATGGCGTCGGCCAGCGCGTGTGCAAGCACATCGGCATCCGAGTGGCCCAGCAGGCCACGCTCGTAGGGAATATCGACCCCGCCGATGATACATCGACGCCCCTCCACCAAGCGGTGGACGTCGTAGCCGTGGCCAATGCGCAGGTTACTGAACATGGGGAAGGTCCTCTCCCTCGGCCATGCGGCCGAGCAGAATCGCGGTTACGGGACGCAGGTCCTCGGGCACCGTCACCTTAAGGTTATCGCGCGGACTCTGGACACAGCGGACGCGCCCGCCCATGCGCTCGACCAGCGACGAATCGTCGGTACCGATAAAGCCCTCGGCGATAGCGGCGGCGTGGGCGCGCTTCATGGCGTCGACGCTAAAGATCTGCGGCGTTTGCGCAGCCCAGTAGAGCTCACGCGGCGGCGTCTCGACGATATTATCGCCGTCGACGATCTTGAGTGTGTCGATTGCGGGCTGGCCGCACACGACACCGTCGAGCGAGCGATCGCCCACGAGCACGTCGATGGCATGGTCGATGGCCTCGGTGGTGATGAGCGGACGGGCGCCGTCGTGGATGGCGACATATTCGAAGCCCGCCGGCACCGCATGCACGCCGGCACGGGTGGAATCTTGACGGGTATCGCCGGCATCGGCAAAGCTGATGGGCGTGTCGTAGCCAAACGGGCTGATGGCCAGGCGGCGTATCTCGGCTCGACGCTCGGCAGGACACACCACCACGATATGCCCGACCTTTTCGCTACGGTCGAACGCGCGAATGGACCAGCTCATGAGCGGACGGCCCGCCACGTTGACGAGCTGCTTGCCGCCGGGGTTGCCAAAGCGCTGGCCGCTGCCACCGGCAACGACCACGGCGCATACGGGCGCCATTATGCGTTCCCCTGTTTGGTGCCCTTCATGCGGTACAGGGAGTCCGCAAGAATGGCGGGGTTGTTGACGCCAAAATCGCCCAGGCGCTCGGGATCCTCGCTGATGTCGTCCATGAGCTCCTGCAACGAGCCGTACTCGTCGACGATCTTCTCGGCCACGCCGTCACGCACGACAGACACGCGCGAAAGCGTGCGCAGGCCCAGCGGCGTCATGACGGAGTCCTCGTCCAGGTCGTCGTAACCCAGAACCGCCGCCACGTGCTGCGGGTCGGACAGGTCCTTAGGCGTCATGCGAGCGAGCTCGGCACGAATCTTCTCGGCGTTGGCCTCGGAGGAATCGCTTGCGTAGTCGCGGATCATCAGGTCGTATTCGGTATCCATGCTGGAGCCGGCGAGCTGCTCGAGCTGCATCTGAACGAGCTTGCCCTGGTTGCCCAGCTTGACGATGCAATCCTTAAGCTCGGTCTTCGCCTGCTGCATGATCTCGAAGCTCGAGAAGATGCCGGTGATGTCGGCGAGCGTAACGTAGTCGTCCAGCTCGAGGGCGGTCAGACGCAGCAGGGAGCGGTCGAGCGACTGACGGGTGGTCTGGAGCGTGGCGACGAGCTGGTTGACCGAGCTCATGATGGTAGTGACGGGCTGGATCTCGTAGCTCTTGCCGTGGACGTACACATTGACGACGGCACGGCGGGCCGAGACCGAGATTACGATGGCGTCGGTGAGCACCGACATGCGAGCGGCGGTGCGGTGACGCATACCCGTCTCGCTCGTGGCGAGCGAGGGATCGGGATTGAGGTGAAAGTTGGCGCGCAGGATCTGGGTAAGGTCGCCGTCGATGACGATGGCGCCGTCCATCTTGGAAAGCTCGAACAGGCGGTTCGAGGTGAACGAAATGTTGAGCGGGAAGCCGTCGTTGCCGGCAGCGAGCACGTTTTCGGTGTCGCCGACGCAGATGAGGGCGCCCAGGTGACCGGCAATGATCATGTCGAGGGCGGTGCGGATCGGCTGACCAGGTGCTGTCAGACGAATGGCCTGTTCCATACGCTTTTGCAGCTCGTTCTTATCCAAGGCATCGCTCCCATCGTATACGCTCCATAAACGCTAAATAGTTTCTCACGGTTTGCGCCCGCGACGCCCGCGAAATCCGATGCTTACAGAATGAGCGAACACAGCCGAGAGCCCCATCCCAAATGAGCTGCTTATGTGGTAGCATCGGGATTCACATAAATGAGGGAGTAGTCGCGTGACCGGTTTCGCCTCCGGTGGCGCGGCAAGTCAACATACTGGCCGAAACGGTCTGGCTTGCCTTAATGAACGAGACTCGTGGTTGTGCGCGCAACGCGTACGCCACGGGTCTTTTTTGTTGCTCCCCCGCCAAAGGTACACGCGGGTTCGCCCGCAAGGAGGGAGCCAAACCATGGGACTCGCCGAGCTCGTATTGCTCGCCATCGGCCTTTCGATGGACGCCTTTACCGTATCCATCTGCAAGGGCCTTGGCATGAAGAAAATCAACCTTAAGGTCGCCGTGGTGCTCGGCCTGTTCTTTGGCGGATTCCAGGCCGGCATGCCCGTAATCGGCTGGGCACTCGGCAGCCAATTCTTAGGGATCATCGGCCCCATCGACCATTGGATCGCCTTTATCCTGCTCGCCTTCATCGGCGGCAAGATGCTGTGGGAGGCCTTTACCGAGGGCGAGGACGAAGG
>CAKUGX010000133.1 GCA_934654765.1 uncultured Collinsella sp.
TGGCCGTTGCCGAGTCCCAGGGCAAAAACGGTGTGGGTACCACCTTTATGCTCGATGAGCGCGTGGCGCTGGCCCGCGAGGCGCTCGGCGATATCGACGGCGTCGAGGTCCTGCCCTTTACCGGCCTCTTGGTCGACTTCGCTCGTGAGCAGGGGGCGGGGGCCGTGGTCAAAGGCCTGCGCGCCATGACCGACTTTGAGTACGAGCTGCAGCAGGCAGACCTCAACTATCGCTTGGATAGCGAGCTAGAGTCCATCTTTGTCATGAGTGCGCCGCAGTACGGCTATATCTCGAGCTCGGTCGTTCGCCAGATCGCCTCGCTCGGCAGCGATGTATCGACGTTTGTCCCGCCCAACGTGGTCGAAGCGCTCAGACATCGCTTTTCGTGACGTTTCTTATTGCCTGGTGGCATGTGGTAAACTAACACGATGATATGTTACCTATGAAAGGAGACCGGATGCCGGGCGAGAATTTTCCTGGCGATAGGATCGTCAGCTTGGTCGATGAGCTCGAAGGGCTGATCGAGGAAGCCAAGCCGCCTTTCGGCAAGAACGCTCAGTTCAAGGTCATCGACGCCGACGTGTTCTTCAACATCCTCGACGAGATCCGCATGAGCTATCCCGAGGAGTGGCAGAAGTCCCGCCGTATCCTTAAGGAGCGCGAGGAGCTTATGGCTTCCGCCGCCGCTCAGGCCGATTCCATCATCGCCGATGCTCAGCAGCAGGCCCTCACCATTGCCGGTGAGCAGGAGATCGTCCGCCTTGCGCAACAGCAGGCCGACGACATCCGCGATCGTGCCCAGCAGTACGAGCGCGAGACGCGTTATGCTGCCGAGGACTACGCAGAGCAGGTCTTTACGCACCTGGAGGAGAACCTCAAGAGCCTGACCGGCACCGTTACCCGTTGCCGTCAGCAGCTCAACGAGGGTGCCGCCCAGCAGAATGGTCAGTGGTAATGGCTGAGTTCCCGAGCGTTACCGTCGATCTTTCCGAGCAGCTCGAGTTTCCTGGAGATTCGTATCCGCTGACCGGTAAGGTCGATGTCGCCACCTACACGGTGGGCGAGAAGGAGTACCAGCTACAGGACGGCATCGACTACGACGTTGTCTTTACCAATGCCGGTACCGGTGTTTTGCTTACCGGCATGGTCCGCGCGCACGCCACCGGCGAGTGCGACCGTTGCCTGGAGCCCGCCTCGTTTGATATCGCTGGCGAGATCGAGGAGTTCTACCTCTTTGAGGAGCCCGAGGATCCCGAGGCCTACGAGGACGGCTACGAGCTCCTGGGTGAGGACCGCATCGTGGATCTGGGTGAGCCCATCAACGACGCGGTCGTCATGGACACGCCGTTTGTGGTGCTCTGCAAGCCCGATTGCAGCGGTCTGTGTCCCACTTGCGGCTGCAATCTCAACGTCGAGCAATGCGATTGCGCCGCCCAGGCAGAGGCAGAATGGGCCGCTGCCACGGAAAATCCATTTGCAGCATTGAAGAATCTCAAGCTCGATGAGTAAAACTGTGGTAGTATCGCTACTTGCGCGTAATCGCCACACTGGATAGTTCATAAGGAAGGTCACTATGCCCGTACCTAAACAAAAGCAGGGTCGTATCCGCACTCACACCCGTCGTTCCGCCAACATGAAGATCTCGGCTTCGGCTCAGTCCACGTGCCCCCGTTGCGGCGCTGTCAAGCTTCCGCACCACGTGTGCCCCAGCTGCGGTTTCTACAAGGACCGCGAGGTTATCGTTACCGAGTAACGGTATACTCTGGATGCGATGCCGTTCCAAATGGAACCACAATGGCCGGCTCAATGAGTCGGCCATTTTTGTATAAGGAGCATGTATATGAGTAACGTTCGCGTTTGTGTAGACGTTGTGGGCGGAGACGAGAAACCTCAGGTTGTTCTCGATGGTATCGAGTCTGCACTTGCCGCCGATCCCGATATCGAGGTCTTGGCAGCTGGCCCCGCCGAAATCGTCAATCCCTTTGCCGCTTCCCATGCGCGTGTCGAAGCCCTGGAGGCTCCCGACGTTATCGCCATGGACGACGATCCCATTCGTGCCGTGATGACCAAGCGCAAGTCTTCGATTGTGCTTTCCTGCCGTGCCATTAAGAAGGGCAACGCGGACGCGTTCTTCTCCGCTGGCTCCACTGGTGCCATGACCGCAGCCGCCACCGCCTATGTGACACCGTTTAAGTATCAGGCCGAGGGCAAGAAGCAGCCGGTTCGTCCGTGCCTGACCAATGCGCTGCCCAATCGCGCCGGCGGCCTGACGGTGCTGTGCGATATGGGTGCCAACCCCGATGTCGAGGTCGACGATATGGTGCGCTTTGCCCAGATGGGTAGCGCCTATGCCCGCGTCGTCTTGGGTATCGAGCATCCCCGCGTGGGCCTGCTTGGTAACGGTACCGAGGATGAGAAGGGCTCCAACTTTACCAAGGCCTGCTTTCCGGCTATGAAGGCTGCCGTCCCCGGCTTTGTGGGCAACTGCGAGGGCACCGATATTACCTCGGGTAATTTTGACGTTGTCGTTGCCGACGGCATGTCGGGAAACATTGCCCTTAAGGCCACCGAGGGCGCTGCCAAGTTCTTGCTGCAGGAGCTCAAGGGCGCCTTTACGTCCTCGTTCGGAACCAAGATCGCCGCGCTGCTCATGAAGCAGCAGATGCGTGAGATCAAAGCAAGGCTCTCGGGCGATGCTAAGGGCGGCGCGATTCTGCTGGGTTTGCGCGGCGTGGTCCTGATCGGCCATGGTGCTACTTCGGTCGAGGCCGTCAAGAACGGCACGCTCGCCGCAGCCGAAGCCGTGCGCGCCGGGCTGGTCGAGAACGTCGCCAATTCCATGGACGGTATCGTTTTGTAAGAGCGAGTTAGAGCGCTGTTATGTGCCTCGCGGCCTGCGTCGTGGGGTAGAATCAAAACCGTGTCTTGGTGCCGCCCGCGCGGCGCCAATCTTTTGGTATTCATGCACTATGAGAGGAAGCGCTATGGACCGCTCCGAAATCTTCGACAAGATCGCCGAGGTCGCTGCTGACGTTCTGGGCGTCGATGTTGCCGAGATTAGCGATGAGACCACGTTTGACGACCTCGATGCCAATTCGCTCGAGCGCCTGCAGCTGGTTACGGCAATCGAGGACGAGTTCAACCTCGAGATCGATGACGAGACCCTGCTCTCGCTCAACTCTGTCGCCGACGCCGTCGACGCTATCGAAGCTGCCAAGGAGGCCTAAGTCTTGGCTTTATCTGAACGACTTTCGCGTGCCCAGGAAATCCTGGGCCACGAGTTCAATAACAAGGTGCTGTTGCGCGCGGCACTCACGCATCCCTCGGCTGTCGAGGGTCAGCCGGTGTCTGCCAGCTATGAGCGTCTCGAGTTTTTGGGCGATTCCATTTTGGGTGCCGTGGTGGCTCGCTCGCTTTTTGAGTCCTACCCTGAGTTTGACGAGGGCAAGCTTACGCGCCTGAAGGTGTCCCTTGTCTCGGGCGCCACGCTGTCCGAGGTGTCGCACGAGCTAGGCATCGACGACATCATCATCTTTGGTGCCTCAGAGACCGGCACGGGCGCTCGCGGCCTGCATTCGGCGCTCGAGAACGTCTACGAGTCGCTCGTGGGCGCTCTTTATCTTGATGCCGGCTGGGATGCTGCGGCCGAGTTCATTCACCGCACGCTTAAGCCGCACCTGGCTTCCGAGCGCGCCGAGCATCCCGCGAACCCCAAGTCGTTTTTGCAGGAGTGCGTGCAGGCGGACGGCCACGAGCCTCCGGCGTATAAGCTGGTTGGCTCCGAGGGCCCGGCGCACGCGCCCACCTTTACCGCCGTGGTGCTCATCGACGGTATCCGTCAGGGTCGTGGCACCGGCTCCTCTAAGAAGGAGGCCGAGGGTGCTGCCGCGCTCGAGGCGCTCGATCGC
>CAKUGX010000134.1 GCA_934654765.1 uncultured Collinsella sp.
CGCCGGAGGAGTTCCGGAGCCGGGCCCTTGCGGCGTAGTCGCTATTTATTCAGTCCAAGTTTCGGGGTGCAGTTCACAGGCACCTTTGTGGTGGTTTTGCTCGCGCGGATGACTCGGGTTACAATACGCCTGACATATCGCTCCCTTCTCCGGATGGGGGCAGCGTAAGCGCTCTTGTGGCGGCACCGTAGGACTTTGAAGGTGGCCGTCGTAAGGGCGCTTTTTGTTTAGGCGCCCCCGCTCGGGCGCGCACGATGAAGGGAGAGCGCATGAAGAGCTTTATTGCCGAGGATTCGTTTTGGGAGCTATTTCCGCAGGCGGCTGTCGGTGTTGTGGTCGTAAAGGGCATGAAGCCCGCGGCTCAGATTCCTCAAGAGGACGTTGATGCGATTGCCGCGTTGCTCGACCGCGCCAATATCGATGCGGAGCGTCACCTGACGAGTGATACCATCAGCGAGAATACGCCGGTTAAGGCATGGCGCGAGGCTTATCGGCTGTTCAAGACCAAGAAGGGCGCGCGTTGCTCAATTGAGAACCTGCTCAAGCGCGTGCTCAAGGGCAAGCCGGTCGGTCATATTACGCCGGCGGTGGATATCTACAACACGATTTCGTTGACCTATGCGCTGCCCGTGGGAGGCGAGGATTTGCATGCGATTGAGGGAGACCTTCGCTTGAAGGTGACAGACGGCGGCGACGCGTTCTTGCCACTTGGCGAGGAGGCGGATGATCCGACGCTGCCCGGCGAGCTTGCCTATATCGACGATGCAGGCGCCGTGTGCCGCTGCTGGAACTGGCGCGACGGCGTTCGAACGGCCCTGTCCGACGATTCGGCCGATGCGTTCCTGGCGATTGAGTGCGTGGAGCCCGAGCGGATGGGGGATTGCCAGGCCGCGATCGATCGCTTAGCCGAGCTGCTCGAGCGCTATCTGGGAGCGACGGTTGTCGTTAAGCTTGTGACCCGCGACAATCCTTGCGTGGGGCTGTAGCGAAGTCAGCGGATCAAACTCGATGGTCAAAACCACCACAAAGGTGCCTGTCTCCTTTGTGGTGGTTTTTATGTTGATGGGTTAACAAATGGGATATTTGGGTATGGGTGTTGCCTTGTGCGGCTAAGATGTTTACCCGTTAGCATCATGCAAGCGAAAGGCGGTCGTCTCTCATGCAGCAGAACGACGAGACACGTTTTGAGGACTTTGTCGGACTGATCAGCGGCCTCTACAAGGAGATTCAGCGCATCAAGACGTCCGAAGGCGCAAGGCTCGGCCTTAAGGGCTCCGATGTCATGTGCCTGTACTATCTTGAGCGCAGCAAGGACGGCCTGACTGGCGCCGACCTCGCCCGCATGGCCGGCGTTACCCGTGCCGCCGTTTCGCGCACGCTCGCGCATCTGGAGGAGGGCGGCTACGTCGAGGTCGATGATTCGGGCGATGCCGCCGTTAAGTATCGTGCTCCGGTGCGCCTGACCGCTCTAGGCGGCGAGAGCATGAGCGAGGCGGACCGCATCATTCGCGAGGTGCTCGATACCACCGGTAAGGCTATGGGCGTGGAGCAGCGCGAGCAGATGTATGCGTCGCTGCGCACGATTCTCAACACCCTGCGCGAGATCTAGAGCCGCGCTGGCGCTAGCTTTCAGCCAAGAACTGCATCGTCCCGTTTGAGCGCGTACGCCGTGCCGGGACATTGCTGTCAAAATTCCCTGCGCGAGACCTGCGCAAGAAAGGATTCGCTATGTCCGTCCGCATTATTACCGATTCCGCCAGCGATATGTCGCCGGCGGAGCACCCGGCGCTGTCCGTCTTGCCGCTGTCCGTTACCTTTGGCACCGATGTGTATATGGATGGCGTCGACATCGATCACCAGCGCTTTTACGAGATGCTCGTGGAGCGCGACGAGCTGCCCAAGACCGGTCAGGTCAACCCGTACGCCTTTTCGCAGGCGATTGCCGAAGCACGTGAGGCCGGCGACGAGGCGGTGATTATTACCGTGGGTGCCAAACTTTCGGGGACCAATCAGAGCGCCCGTACCGCACTTGCCGAGGCGCCGGGCGGCGACGTGTATGTGGTTGATAGCAATAACGTTACCCTGGGTGAGCGCGTGCTGGTCGAGTATGCCCTGCGCCTTGTGGACGAGGGCCAGGGCGCGGCCCAGATCGCGGCGGCTGTCGAGGCCGTCCGTGACCGCGTGGTGGTTATTGGTCTGCTCGAGACGCTGGAGTACCTGGTGCGCGGCGGTCGCCTGTCTGCTGCTGCCGGCGCCGTGGGCACGCTGCTCAACGTAAAGCCCGTTGTGGCTGCCGAGGACGGTCTGATCGTGCAGCTGGGCAAGGCGCGCGGTTCCAAGAACGGACGTAACCTGCTCAACCAGAAGGTCGAAAAGGCAGGCGGCATCGACTTTTCCATGCCGCTGGCGCTCGGCTATACGGGCCTTTCGGATGCGGTGCTCAAGAAGTATATCGAGGACAGCGCGGCACTGTGGGCTGGCCACACCGAGGGCGAACTGCCCGTTCACACCATTGGCGCCACCATCGGCACCCACGTAGGTCCCGGCGCCGTAGCCGTAGCCTTCTTCCAGCCCGCCAACTAACCGACTTGCCATAAACCACCACAAAGGGGACAGGCACCTTTGTGGTGGTTTATGCTTTACCGGGGTGAAAGGAGCGAGCAATGGCGTCTGAGGGCTTTTTTGAGCGGGTGTACGAGGTGGTCGAGCAGATTCCCGAGGGGATGGTCGCCACCTACGGTCAGGTGGCGCTGCTCGCCGGTCGTCCGCGGAGCGCGCGCTTTGTGGGCTATGCGCTGCACAGCAATCCGCGCCCTGGTCAGATTCCCTGCCATCGCGTGGTGTTTGCCGATGGCCGCATTTGCGAGGGCTTTGCGTTTGGCGGCCCCGATGCTCAGCGTGAGCTCTTAATGGGGGAGGGCGTGACGTTTACCGATTCCATGCACGTCGACCTGGGCGCCTGTCGTTGGTCGGCCGGGCTTTAACGGCTTGCTCGCGCCAAAACCACCACAAAGGTGCCTGTCCCCTTTGTGGTGGTTCTAGTTTACCTGAGCTAACTTATGGAGAAGGTATGGTGAGGTAGTTTCACACTAGAAAGTAAACCACGGTGAACTATATTGTATTCAGCAACGGAGCAGGCCATAGGCGATGAAAAAGTCTGCCCTGTTGAGTTTGATTCGCATTCCTCCCCTCTGTGCGATTCAACGGTGTACTTCGGGAAAGCGCCCGTCGGCCGCCATGGCCGGCGGGCGCTTTCCTGTAATCATGGGACAAAACATCAGGTCCGTTATCCCAAAATGAGGTGCCGACGTTTGGCCTTAGGGCGGCACAAACTTTGATTGTTAGTCCCGCTTGCAGCAACCGATCTTTGTAAACCCCTGCGGCGCCTCTTCGCTCGCGGGGATTCTTGGGCTGTTGCTTCCCAGATACGCCTCTACATGCCGCGCGAACGCTTGCCACGACCACTCGTCTTTATCGGCCTCAAGCCGATCGGGAGAAATCGCGTTGAACAGGCACGTTGGAATTTCGTGCTCGTGCAGATTCTTGGCGATACAAGGCGTGCAGCCCTTGTCGTGGTTGACAGGGTTAAACGGGCATTTCCGGTCGTTGCATGTACAAAACGCAACTGAGTTCATAGGGCTCCTTCCGGTCGGTCGGCTCTGCTGTAAAACGCTGCCGCATGTTAAAACAATAGGGTGTCATTGCTTAACAGAATATAGTCTTAGGGTGCTTGCGACTTAGGGGTTCTGCCGAGCGGCTGAATACCTCGGCGACCGACCTCTGAAGAAAACAAAACCGCCGCAATGAGGATTGTGAACTGCCTCCCATTTCTTGGACATCGGGAAATGGGAGGTTTTCCATGAGTATAGACCTCAGGGTGAAGCACGA
>CAKUGX010000135.1 GCA_934654765.1 uncultured Collinsella sp.
ATGTCCAGATGGTCGCCGCCGGCGCGCAGGTAGGCGCGCTTAAAGAGCAGGAAGGTATGGCGCAGGTAGTCGACCTTTTTCTGCGGCCACTTTTCGACGAGGTCTTGGCCGAGCATTTTGGCGAGCGTTTCGTAGCTCCCCTCGCGCGAGAACTCAATCTCGTATAGAGGGCAGACGTACCAAAATGCGCAAAACTCGCCGTAGAGGCGGCTTTCAACGGAATCCCATTTACCGGGATAGAGACGGGTGACCTTGGCCGAGACCGTCGGGGCGTCCAGGAATTTGAGGACACTGACGCGCTTGTTACCCTCTTGGACGTAGAACCGGTGCATGAACTCAGTGACGATGATGGGGTCGCGATAGCCCTCGGTCACCTGAATGTCGTAGAGGTTGGACCACTTGCGGGCAAACTCGGTGTTAAACGGCAGCAGGGGCATAAAGTTGCACGAAAAGGCAGACTGGCGGCCCTTGGTAACCGTGCCGACGACCATTTCGAGCGGAATGTTCCTCAGACCGATGTTTTCGCGTTGCCCACAGGGAAGCTGGGCAACGAGGCTATCGAGGTCCGTGAGGTACGGGTGCTCACTTTGGCTGATGGCGCGACGGCGTCCCTGCTCGCCGCGCTTGCGTGCTTGGCGATAAGCCTCTTCCATGGTTTTGCTCCCTTAGTCGTTTAAACAACGATATGAACCATGGTACCACGATGCAAAACCACCACAAAGGTGCCTGTCCCCTTTGTGGTGGTTTTAGGCGATGATGGGGGCGATGGCGCGGATGCAGGCGTCGGCTGCCGTAAAGGTGGTGCTGTCGTCGCTGACGATAAAGATGATCTTGCCCTTAATGCCAAAGTCGCCGATCTCGCTAAAGAGCACATAGGGCTCCTTGTCAAAGCCCGAGATGGGCGAGACAGCCGTTTTGGTGGCGCTCGTGAGCTCGTCTGCCAGCGCGTCAAGGGAGGCCCACTTAGACGTGTCCTTTACGGCAACGGGTACGGCCACGCGCCCAAAGGGCATGAGATGCACGAGCGTGTTCTTGGAGATATTTGAGTTGGGGACGATGATGGTCTGCCCGCAGGCGTCCTCGATGGTCGTGTGACGCCAGGTGATATCTTGGACCACGCCCGACACGCCGCCGACCTCGATATTGTCGCCGGGTTTGATAATGCCCATAAAGGTCACCTGCATACCGCCGATAAGGTTCGACAGCGTGTCCTGAAAGCCGAGCGAGATGGCGATGCCGCCGACGCCAAGAGCGGCGACGAGGGCGTTTGCGTTGATGCCAAAACAGTTGTCGAGGATAAAGCTGCCGCCGATCATCCAGATGACGGCGCGCGCGATGTTGATGAAGATGCTCGATGCTGGGAGCGGGTTATCGTCGCGGTTAAGCAAGTGGTGCAGGGTCTTGGACGCGACTTTGGCGGCAACGGCGGTGCCGATGGCCAAGATGCCGGCCCAGATGATGTTGTGGACCCATCGCTGCTCAAAGAAATGAAGAATCGGCTCAAACAATTCCATGTAGGGAAACCTCCTCATGATCATCCAACCATGATACCCACCAAGAAGCCCGTCCGATCAAATTCGGACGGGCTTCTGTGCTCGATATAAGGTTTACGCGGCGGGGCTGCAAGGCCCGGCGGTGTAGCTTAGCGTCGACGCTTCCAGATAATGCCGAGAATGATGATGACGATGCCGCCGATGAGGCATGCGCCGATCACGGCTAGCGTGCGGTCTCCCGTTGCGGCGAGCTTGCCGGTCGTCTTCTTGGTGATGACCTTCGTGGTCGTCGCGTCCGTCTTAGGCGAGGGTTCAGGCGTCGGGGCCGGTGTGGGCGTGGGGTCCACGGCAGCGGAGCCAAAGCTGATGGTGCCCGCGAGCGAGGCCATCTTGCTTTCCCAGTCGCTCTTCCCGATCAATGCTCTGATCGCCGCCTCGCAGGTACCCCACTCGGTGTGCTTGGTGGCGTTTGCGAAGGTGGGGAAGTCAGTCGTGTTGGTGATGATGTAGTTGTTAGTGGCGACGGTATAGTCCTTGGCGGGATCAAGTGCCGTGCCGTCCTTGGTGAGTGTGGCGCTCACGATGCGCTTGCCTTCGGGCTGCGTCCAGTCGATCGTTACGTTAATGCCACCGAAGGAAAGGACGCTACCGGAATCGTCGCGCCACTTGTACTTGTCTTGCGCCTCCTGCTCGGTGTGACCGGCCGCCACATAAGCCTGCTGAAGCTCGTAGCTGTCGTTGCAATCATCGCTGATCTGCAGCGAGTGCTCGAGCGCTGCCAGGAAGTCCGCACCGGTCATGGTCCAGGTCTCCACGGTGTTGCCGTAGGGCGAGATAGCGATGACGTTGCCGGCGGTCACATCGCCCGCAGCGATGCCGCCGCGGATGCCGCCCGCGTTCTCGATGGCAAGGTCCGCGCCCGTCAGGTCAAGATAGGAGCCGCAGATCACATGTCCGATGGTCTGGGCCTTGGTGGTGTCGCCCTCCTTGCTGGGGCGGAAATCGGTGGTGCGCACCATCTCCCAGCCGTGCGTGCCAGATGCGTTCTCGCCGTAGAAATAATTGGTAGAGCTCGTGCCGAGCACCTCGCTCGATGCGGAGCTAAAGGCATCGTCGAGCGGCTTGATCTTGTTGCCGTGGACCTCATCAAGGATGCTCTGATAGGTGGAGCCCTTGTTGGGATCGGTCAAAAGTACGTTTACATCCTTGGCGGTATAGAGCTTCTCGTCGCTTTTGTCTTCGTATACCGCCGCCGTGTCATCATCGGTGCTTTCGGTGCCCTTGGTGTCGTACTGGTACGGAATGGAGAGCAGCCCCACCTCGGCAAAGGCGCTGCCCGCCTCGACAACGTGGATTGTCTTGTCGTCGGCCCCCGTCACCTTCTCGTTAAGGTTGATGTGCTCATGGCCTGCGATAAGGGCATCGACGCCACGGAGCCGCGTGGCAAAGGTCTTGGCGTCGAGCGTGTGCGCGATACACACAACAACATCGCAGCCCTCCTTGCGCAGCTGCTCTGCCTCGGCATTGATGGCGTTCGCGGCACTCGAGAAGCTGGTGCCCGCGACCAGGTCCGCGCGCAGCGAGGAGCCTAGCGACTCATCCATGGCTCCGACGACGCCGACCTTGATCTGGTAGGCGAACGTTGAGTGACCTTCACTGTCCCTCCAGGTGCGGTTGAGCGTCTTCGTGATGCTCGAGCTCCATACGCCGTTCGAGGACGTTGCATTCGCGCAAAGCATAGCGAAGGGTGTGCTGGTGGTGCTGGAGCCGGTCATGGTGCGAAGCTTGTCCGCGCCATAGCTCCAGTCGTGGTTGCCTGGCGTGGTCGCGTCGTAGCCATCGGCGTAGAAGGTGTCCATGAGCTCGGCGATGCTCTTGCCCTCGCTCATGGTGGCGAAGGACTGTCCGTGGAAGGTATCACCCGCATCGAGCAAAAGATCGGGGGCGTTGCCCTGGGCGCTATAGAGAACCGCCAGTCCGTCAAAGCCGACGGTGCCGGTGCCCTTGCTTTCGTTGTAGCTGTACTTGTAGCTGCCGTGGATGTCGTTGGTGTGCATGACGGTCACGGTGCCGTCAATAGCGGCGGGCAGGTTCCCCGCGAAAGCGAGGCTTGGGATGCCTGCGAGCGCGCCGGCAAACAACGAGACGGTTAACGCAAGGCGGGGGACGAGTCTTTTCATGGCAGTCTCCTTAGTCCTTAACAAAAACCACCACAAAGGTGCCTTTGAACTGCACCCCGAAACTTGGACTGAATAAATAGCGACTACGCCGCAAGGGCCCGGTTCCGGAACTCCTCCGGCG
>CAKUGX010000136.1 GCA_934654765.1 uncultured Collinsella sp.
CAATAACCGTAACTGTTTCATCCTTAGCGGGATGCCGCATGATGGATATTACCTGCCATCGTGAGGTGTGTCGGTCGCGCACGGCGCGTTAGATGCTCGTGCTCGGTTTGAGGAGGCTGCTATGGCGGGCAAGGGTCGTGCGAGTGTTAACGATATGAAGCGTGTCGAGGTGCTGGTGTTGATGGAGATCGACCAGCAAACCGAAGACAATGGCGGGCCGTATGGTTTCTCGCGCAAAACGCTTGCCGAGCGCGTGGGGGTTTCGCCGTATCGTGCCCGCGCCGCAATCGATCGCTTGGATTCCGAAGGTATGATCGATGTCGTCTCGCGTTATAGCGACGACGGCGGTCAGCTTGCAAATGGCATTTGCCTCACCGAACGTGGTGAGTGGTATCTTGAGGGCGTCCGTACCGGCATGCTCGTTCAAGAAATGCTTGAGGACGAGGTTACTGATCGATAGCAGCATGTAACCCTTGCCATAGCGACGCCGCCTGGGAAACCGGGCGGCGTTTTGTTTCAAGATTGAGAAATGCAATCGCACGCGAGAAAAATTGCGGACGGTCCGCGGCGCGAGTATTACAATGAAGACCCGTAAGATGTGGATAAACAACTTCTACGGGAAGCGCAGGTAACTCAATATGACCAAGCATGTGTTCGTAACCGGTGGCGTGGTTTCGTCCCTGGGCAAGGGTATCACCGCGGCCTCGCTGGGCCGTCTGCTCAAGTCGCGTGGCTACAAAGTAACGATGCAGAAGGCTGACCCGTATCTGAACGTCGACCCCGGTACCATGAGCCCGTTCCAGCATGGTGAGGTCTTTGTAACCGAGGATGGTTACGAGTCCGACCTGGACCTGGGCCATTACGAGCGCTTTATCGACGAGAACCTGACCCGCGATTCCAACTTTACGACCGGTGCCATCTACAAAAGCCTCATCGCCCGCGAGCGTCGCGGCGACTTTTTGGGCGGTACCGTGCAGGTGATTCCTCACGTCACCAATGCCATTAAGGATAAGTTCCGCCGCATCGAGGAGCAGACCGGCTCCGATGTAGTCATCACCGAGCTGGGCGGCACGATCGGCGACATCGAGTCCCAACCGTTTGTCGAGGCCATTCGTCAGTATCGCAAGGAGGCCGGCCCCGAGAACGTCTGCTACATCCACGTGTCGCTCGTTCCCTATATCGCCGCCGCCCACGAGGTCAAGACCAAGCCCACACAGCATTCCGTCAAGGAGCTCCGCAGCTTTGGCATCCAGCCCGATATCATCGTGTTGCGCTCCGATCACCATATCGATGACGCTATCCGCGGAAAGATCGCAAGCTTCTGTGACGTCGACACCGACTGCGTCTTTACCAACGAGGACTGCGCGAGCATTTACGATGTTCCGCAGCTGCTTGCCGAGCAGGACTTTGACCTGCGCATTTGCGAGCGCCTGGGTCTGGACCCGCGTGAGCGCGACATGAGCGAGTGGAACGAGTTCCTGCGCAAACAGAATCACGCCAACCATCACGCCGACAAGGTGAAGATCGCCGTCGTTGGCAAGTACACGCAGCTGCCCGATGCGTACCTGTCGGTTATCGAGGCCCTGCACCATGCGGGCGTCTTCTACGATCGCCATGTGGACGTCCAGCTGGTCGACGGCGAGAGCCTCGACGAGCAGAATGTCTCCGAGGTTCTGGGCGACGCTTCGGGCATCCTGGTTCCCGGCGGCTTTGGCAAGCGCGCCCTGGAGGGCAAAATCCTCGCGGCCGAGTTTGCCCGTGAGCACAAGATTCCATATCTGGGCATTTGCCTGGGTATGCAGGTCGCCGTGTGCGAGTTCGCCCGCAACGTCGTCGGCCTTGCCGGTGCCAGCTCCTCCGAGTTTGATCCGGACGGTCCGTATAGCGTCATCGATCTGATGAGCTCGCAGGAGGACGTGACCGAGAAGGGCGGCACCATGCGCTTGGGCGCCTATCCGTGCAAGCTCGCCGCCGATACCCTCGCTCGCGAGGCATATGGCGAGGAGCTTGTCTACGAGCGTCACCGTCACCGCTTTGAGTTTAACAACGCCTTCCGCGACCAGCTCGAGGACGCCGGTTTGGTTATCTCGGGTCTGTCGCCCGACGAGCGCCTGGTCGAGATGGTCGAGCTGCCGCGCGACGTACATCCGTGGTATGTGGCCACCCAGGCTCATCCCGAGTTCAAGAGCCGTCCGACCAACCCGCAGCCGCTGTTCCGCGAGTTCGTGCGCGCCTCGATCGGCCAGCACGAGGGTGTCGACCGTCTGCAGGTGACGCCCAAGAACCTCGCTACGGACTAAGGGTGCCGGAGGACCAAGAACATACCGAAGCTACTCCCTCGTCGCTCGCTGTGGTGGCGGGGGAGTATCTCGATTACCTTGCGGTCGAGCGGGGTTTGGCGCGCAATACGATTGCGGCCTACCGTCGTGACCTGACGACGTACTGCGCCTATCTGGAGCGGGCGGGCATTGTGTCTTTTGAAGAGGTGACCCGTCAGGTCGTGGAGGACTTTGTTGCCGATCGCCGCGACGGAGGCTATTCCGACGCCTCGGTGGAGCGCGCGCTTGCTGCCGTGAAGGGCCTGCATGCCTTTTTGGTGCGCGATGGGGCCGTGGCCCAAAACCCGACGGCGGCGTTGCGCCTGCCCAAAAAGGCAGATCGCCTGCCGGAATACCTTTCGGTGGAGGATGTCTCAGCACTGCTCGATCAAGACTTTCCCGAGGGCGAGATGGGACTGCGCGACCATGCCATCTTGGAAGTGCTCTACGGATGCGGTTTGCGTGTGAGTGAGCTGGTTGGGCTCGATGTGGGCGATATCCATATTGACGATGGCTTTGTACTCGTTCGCGGTAAGGGCTCAAAGGAACGCCTGTCCCCACTGGTGGGAAGCGCGGCGCGAGCTCTGACGCTCTATGTAACTGAGGGACGTTCTCGCTTGGCGGCCCATGCCCGCGGAACCGAGACCTCGGCGGTCTTTTTAAATAAGAACGGACGTCGCCTGTCGCGCCAGGCCGTGCATGCGATATGCGAGCGGTATGGGCGTCAGGTGGGGCTGGTGGGGTTCCATCCCCATACCTTGCGCCACTCCTTTGCCACCCATATGCTTGCGGGCGGCGCAGACCTCCGTGTGCTACAGGAGATCTTGGGGCATGCCGATATATCGACCACGCAGGTCTACACGCATGTCGATCGTACGCAACTGACCGAGGTCTATCTGGCGGCGCACCCGCTGGCACATCGTTAACACATCGCTGGCCTGCATATTTATAGGTATTTGGGGACGGGCCCCAGATTGCCGCGGCGTGCTTTTGCGCGCGCATGGGCAATCTGGGGCCCGTCCCATTTTTCGCCACTTGTCGTCGTGGTGGTGGGGCGCACGTGCCTTGGGTGGGGGAGTTTGGGGGCGATGTGAACGGCGTGTAAAGGGACGTAAAAATCGCCTCAAGGTCAACTTGAAGGTTGAGGTTCGCGGGCGTGGTTCTACAGGTGGCATCCCGCCTTTGCTGCAAACACAACATATTGTGTTTTCGAACATATGCTC
>CAKUGX010000137.1 GCA_934654765.1 uncultured Collinsella sp.
GCCAAAGAAACGCTTGATCTCGATCTCAGCGTTCTCCAGGCAATCGGAGCCATGGATCACGTTGGCGTTAACATCGACGGCAAAGTCGCCGCGGATGGTGCCGGGGGCGGCATCAAGCGGGTTGGTAGCACCCATAAGGGTGCGCATCTTAGCAACGGCAGAAGGACCGGAAACAACCATCTTGACGACCGGACCGCTCGTCATAAAGTCGCACAGACCGCCAAAGAAGGGTTTGTCGGCCAGATGGGCGTAGTGCTCCTCGACGGTAGCGCGCTCGAGCGTGGTCATCTCCATGCGCTCGATGACAAGGCCGCTGCGCTCGATACGAGCAACGATCTCGCCGATCTTGCGATCGCGCACGGCGTCGGGCTTAATCATGATGAAGGTCTTCTCGATAGCCATAAGGTAGCCTTTCAAGTAGGTTCGCGCGTGCCCAAGTCCCATTCCGGCACCCGCCTGGACTGCATCGTAACAGAGTTCTAGCTGCAGTTAAACAAAAAGCCGTTTATTGAAGCGTTATTATTAATTGAAGCGCTCCATATGTGTCACTTCTGTTCCGAAGCCCGACTAGAGTACCATCCGCCCCACTTCCAACTGCAACGAACAGAACGGACGGTCGATTGCCGCCCGTGAACGCACCCCCATCACAACCTGCCCAAAGGTCCTACAAAAGTTCTCGACAAGCTCCTTCCTTCCCTATAACAAAACGGGCGCCCACCGTAGCGAGCACCCATAAAGGCAAGATATGATGAACGCACCAGACAGACGCATCCAATAAGCTAATTAGCTCCGTGGCCCATCTCGACGACCTTGGTCAACGAGCCAAACACACCTTCGTCGGCAACGAGTTGTGCCTCGGCACGCTGCAGCTGCACGGCAACGGCGGCAGGGGCGGTACCGCCCTCGGTAGTGCGCGCGGCGACAATCGACGGGATATCGAGCGCCTCGGTAATATCGTGCTCAAAGAGCGGGCTTGCCTCCTGGAACACCTCAAACGGCAGGTCCTCAAGATTGCAACCGCGCTTCTCGCACATCAGGACCAGGTGGCCCACCACGGCGTGCGCCTCGCGGAACGGAAGTCCGCGCTTAGCGAGGTAGTCGGCAACGTCAGTGGCCGCCAGGTGGCCAACGCCGCACTCGCGCGCCATGGCGTCCTCGTTGACGGTCCAGGTCGAGATCATGCCGGCCATAACGGACAGGCACTGCATGAGCGTATGGGCGGTATCGAGCGCGCCCTCCTTGTCCTCCTGCAGGTCCTTGTTATAAGCCAGCGGCAGGCCCTTCATGGTCACCAGCAGCTGGACCAAGTTGCCGTACACGCGACCGCTCTTGCCACGGATGAGTTCGGCGAAGTCGGGGTTCTTCTTCTGCGGCATGATGGAAGAGCCGGTGGAGTACGAGTCGGACAGCGTAATAAAGCCAAACTCGGAGCTCGACCACAGCACGATCTCCTCAGAGAGGCGCGAGAGGTGCATGGCCATAACGGAGCCGGCATAGTGCAGATCGAGCAGGAAGTCACGGTCCGAAACAGCATCGAGCGAGTTAGGAATCACGCCCGCAAAGCCAAGCTCGGCAGCCGTCATCTGACGATCGAGCGGATAGCTTGTACCAGCAAGCGCGGCGGCACCCAACGGGCAGTTGTCGGCAGCATCAAAGGCAGCCTTCAGGCGCGTAAAGTCGCGCGCGAACATCCAGGAATACGCCAGCAGATGGTGCGAGAGCAGCACAGGTTGAGCATGCTGCATATGTGTATAACCCGGCAAAATCACCTTGTCATACTTCTTGGCGGCGTCCACCAGCACGTGACGCAGCTGCAGGTTGGCCTCCATGAGCTCCTTGGCCAACGCCTTGACGCCCAGGCGCGTATCGGTCGCCACCTGGTCGTTGCGCGAACGCCCAGTATGCAAGCGCTTACCGGCCTCGCCGATACGGCGCGTCAGCTCGCTCTCGATGGACATATGGATGTCCTCGTCGTTGATCTCGAAGGTGAAGTTGCCGGCATCGATATCCTGTTCGATTCCGGTCAGGCCCTCGGCAATCGCCTGCTCATCCTCGGCACTGATGATGCCCTGGGCCGCCAGCATCTTGGCATGCGCCTTAGAACCGGCGATATCCTGCTTATAGAGATGTTTGTCGACCGGCAGCGACGCGCCAAACTCCTGCGTGACCT
Organism: uncultured Collinsella sp.; assembly: GCA_934654765.1. Lineage (GTDB taxonomy): Bacteria > Actinomycetota > Coriobacteriia > Coriobacteriales > Coriobacteriaceae > Collinsella. Next base: position 2,171 of record CAKUGX010000137.1, read on the forward strand.
CGGCCACTCCCGCCTCAAAACGACCGCCCCAAAGAGCCATAGAACCGTCCCCTTTCTCCAATTACCAACAAGCGCCCAAAGCAATACGCCATGTCGCTAAAGCGATTTTTCAACCGCTAGTTTTACACATTCCCCACCGTGCGCGGGGCCATGTAGCTAATTTGCAAAGAAGTGACGCACCATGCACTTGGCACCCAACGTCTCCCTCCGAATGTTGCCCTGCGAACCGTCAATCCAAGCCTTCAGGCTCATAGGGACGTCCTCGACCTTCGCAGCATCGAGCTCGGGCGCGAGGGAAAGTAAAGCATGCGCGATAGCATTGAACATAATGGATACTCCTCATATATATGGGCGCAGAGCCGCCAAATTGATAGAAGGAGCCCCGCCGGACAACCCCGGCGGGGCTCGGACTCAGCCGCAGTCGCGGCATCATATATGCGGGCGGAACGTAGGGGCCACCGATGTTAAGAAGTGTCAGCAAGCATAACGAAAGGTAGGGACCCCGTGCGCCCGTTATGTATCACGCGGATGGGCCGCGCGGATACCAAGGGAAGGAGGCGCTAGGCCTGGGCGGCAGCAGAGCTGGGACCCTGGACCTTTGCCCACGTCTTGAGCGACAGCGTATCGATCTCGATAAAGCCGGCGCTGGCCTTCTCGTCAAACGTGGTGTCGCGGTCGTAGGTAGCCAGACCGTAGTCATAGAGGCTGAAGGGGCTCTTGCGGCCGACGACATGGCAGTTGCCCTTAAAGAACTTCAGACGGACGGTGCCGGTCACGAACTTCTGAGTGTCGGCCATAAAGGCGTCGAGTGCGTTCTTGAGCGGGCTGTACCACTGGCCGTTGTACACAGCGGTAGCCCAATCCTGCTCGAGCTTGATCTTGGTCTTGAGCAGGTCACCCTCGACGCAGATGTCCTCGAGCGCCTTGTGGGCGGTGATGAGCGTCAGGGCGCCGGGAACCTCGTAGCACTCGCGGCTCTTGAGGCCCACCAGACGATCCTCGACCAGATCCAGACGGCCAAAGCCGTTGTCGCCGGAGATCTTGTTGAGGGCGATGACGATCTCGGAGAGCTTCATCTTCTTGCCGTCGACGGCGACGGGCTTGCCGGCCTCAAACTCGATCTCGGTGTAGGTCGGGGTATCGGGCGTGTCCTCGGGGTTCTTGGTCATAACCCAAGCGTCGTCGAGCGGCTCGTTCCAGGGATCCTCCAGGTGACCGCACTCGATGGCGCGACCCCACAGGTTGTCATCGATGGAATAGGGGTTGTCGTTGGCGCCC
>CAKUGX010000138.1 GCA_934654765.1 uncultured Collinsella sp.
TCATCTCGTTGACCAGCAGGTTTGCGACCGTCTGGGCCTCCTTGCCGGCCATACCGGCAGCGGCGGCCTCAAAGAAGTCGGCAAACTCGGGGTCGCCGGCGATCTGCTCGGCGTCTGCAGCCTTAATACCAAAGTCGGCCTCAAAGCGGGCGCGCTTGGCATCGGGCAGCTCGGGGATCTCGCCGCGGCAGCGGTCGATGAACTCGTCGTCCAAGTCGAACGGCGCCAAGTCGGGATCGGGGAACAGGCGATAGTCGTCGGCCGTCTCCTTCACGCGCATGACCACGGTGCGCTTGCGGCTAGGCTCCCAGTGGCGGGTCTCCTGATAGATGATGCCGCCCTCCTCGAGCACCTCGGCCTGGCGGCAGATCTCGTAGGCAAGGCCGTCGTGCAGGCTCTTGAACGAGTTGAGGTTCTTGAGCTCGGTCTTGGTGCCCAGCTTGGTCTCGCCGCGGCGGCGCAGCGACACGTTGCCGTCGCAGCGCATGGAGCCCTTCTCCATGGAGCAGTCGGAAATGCCCAGCGTCACAAAGATGCGACGGAGCTTCTCCATAAACAGGCGGGCCTCCTCGGGTGTGCGCAGGTCGGGCTCGGTGACGAGCTCAATGAGCGGCGTGCCGCAGCGGTTGTAGTCGACGAGCGACTCGGCCGCGGCGGTAATGCGGCCCTCGGCACCGCCCACGTGCACCATCTTGGCGGCGTCCTCCTCCATGTGGATGCGCAGGATGCGGATGGGCACCGTGTAGGAGCCGTCCTCGCGGCGCTCGGGCATCTGCAGGTTGGACGCATCGTAGCTGGCAAGGTGGCCGGCACGCTGGTTACCCTCGCGCATGGTCGACGTCATGGACGTGGACAGGCCCTCGGCGTTGGCCGAGGCGCTCGCCAGGCTCTGGGCCTCGGCCTCGCCAAACGCGCAGTCGGGGCGCTCGGCGGCACCGCGACCGGTCACGTCCAGGTCCAGATGGCCGTACATGGCAAAGGCGACCGGACCCTGCGTGGTCTGGAAGTTCTTGGCCATGTCGGGATAGAAGTAGTGCTTGCGGTAGAACATCGAGTGGCGCTGAATCTCGCAGTTGGTGGCGAGACCGGCCTTGACGATGCTCTCGATGGCGCGCTTGTTGGGCACCGGCAGGGCGCCGGGCAGGCCCAGGCACACCGGGCACACGTTGGCGTTGGGCTCGTCATCGTGGCTGAGCTTGCAGTTGCAGAACATCTTGGTGTCGAGTGCGGTGAGCTCGGTATGGATTTCCAGGCCAATCACGGCCTCCCAATCCTGCAGGACCTCGGAAAGCTCCTTCATTACAGCTCGCCTCCCTTCCCGGCAAAATCGGGCGCGACGGAAAGCGCCGGCGCACCCGTGGTGGCATCGGCAAAGCCGCGCTCCAGGGCGCGGGCAAACGTGAGCAGCTGACGATCCTTAAAGGCAGGTCCCACCAGCTGGGCAGAAACGGGCAGCTTGCTGTCCTCGCCCAGGCCCAGCGGCACCGAGATGCCACCGTTGCCGCAGATGTTGAGCGAAATGGTGTACAGGTCGGACAGGTACATCTGTGTGGGGTCGCTGATCTCGCCAAACTTAAAGGCCGTGCGCGGCGAGGCGGGCATCAGGATCGTGTCCACCTTGGCATACGCGGCGTCGTAGTCCTGCGTGATGAGCGTGCGGGCCTTCTGCGCGGCGTAGTAGTACTTGTCGTACACGCCCGAGCTCAGCAGGTAGGCGCCGAGCATCTGACGGCGCTTGGCCTCGGCACCAAAGCCGTGGGCGCGCGAGAGCGAGCTCTGGTCGGACAGGTTGGCGCAGCCTTTCTCCTGGTAACCGTAGCGAATGCCGTCGAAGCGGGCCAGGTTGGAGAACGCCTCGGCCGGGCCGATGACGTAGTAGGCGGCGATGGCGGCATCCAGGTGCGGCAGGTCGACCTCGACCAGCTCGGCGCCCTGGTTCTGCAGCTCCTGGGCGGCGCGCTGAACAGCGGCCTTGACCTCGGGCGTTAAGCCCTCGGCCTCCATAAACGCGGGGATGATGCCCACGCGCTTGCCCTCGATGCTGTCGTTGAGGTGCTCGGTAAAGTCGACGGCACAGTCCTGGCTGGTGCAGTCGTACGGATCGTGGCCCGCGCCGGTGAGCGCGTTCATGGCCAGCGCGACGTCCTCGACCGTGCGGCCGAAGGGACCAACCTGGTCGAGCGACGAGCCAAAGGCCACCACGCCGTAACGGCTCACGGCGCCATACGTGGGCTTAAAGCCCACCACGCCGCACAGCGACGCCGGCTGGCGGATGGAGCCGCCGGTGTCCGAGCCCAGCGAGAGCGCGACCTCGCCCGCGGCGACGGCGGCAGCGGAGCCGCCCGAGGAGCCGCCAGGCACGCGCTCGGTATCCCAGGGATTGTTGGTGCGGTGGAAGGCAGAGCTCTCGGTAGAGCTACCAAAGGCGAACTCGTCCATGTTGGCCTTGCCCATGGGCAGGCAGCCGGCGTCGAGCATGCGCTGGACGCAGGTGGCGGTGTAGACGCTCTGGTAGTCCTCGAGCATGCGGGAAGCGCAGGTGGTACGCGTGCCCACGAGGTTCATGTTGTCCTTGATGGCCAGCGGCACGCCCGCGAGCGGGGGCAGCGGCTTTCCGGCGGCACGGTCCGCATCCACGCGCGCGGCGGCCTCGAGCGCGAGCTCGGGCGACACCTGCAGGAATGCCTGGACCCCGCCCTCGCGCGCCTCGATGGCTGCAAGGGAGGCCTGGGCCACCTCTGTAGCGGTAAAGTCGCCGGCGGCAACGCCCGCGGCGATCTGGGCGGCGGTAAGGGAATCGAAGCTCTGCGCCATTACTCGCTCTCCCCCTCTCCCAAAATGGACGGCACGCGGAAGTAGCGGTCGCGCGCGCTGCCGGCGTTTTCGAGCGCGACGTCGAGCGGCAGGTCACGCTCGGGCTCGCGCAGGTCATCGCCCATCACGTTGGACAGGCTTCCGATGGGATGGAACGTGGGCTCCACGTCGGGCAAGTCATATTGCAAGACGGGCTCGAGCATCTGGACGGCGTCGTTCATGTAGGACGTCATCTGGGCGAGCTCGTCATCGGTCAGTGCGATCTTTGCGTACTCGGCGATGCCGCGCACGTCTTTCTCGCTGAGTGCCATAGGCGCTCCCTTCCGCATAACAGTTAAACCGCTCTAGTATACAGGGCAACGCCGGCTTGGAGCAGGCGCTTTACCCAAATGCAGCGAAAACGTAACGAGGACGGCGGGTTGGCAGGGCGGGTCCGGCGGACCTGCGGCGAAAACCATCCCGCCCACAACCAAAACCGTCCCAACATTCGACGTTTTTCGGCAAAATCGCGATTTTCGTTGAATGTTGTGATGGTTTGGAAGCCCGACCACCACAAAGGTGCCTGTCCCCATTGTGGTGGTTTTTGCCCTATCGCTAAAGC
>CAKUGX010000139.1 GCA_934654765.1 uncultured Collinsella sp.
AAAGTCGTGTGCCAACGAGCGTTCCGCCGCTCTTTGGATTCTTCCCGGCAGGGCACTGGAAAATGGGGTGCCCTGATGAAAACGGTGGATGGTACACATTCACAAACCCCGAAAGGTGTGTTATTATAGTACCATCAACAAATGGAAGGGAGGGCGGCGGATGTTCAGCATTGCAGGGATTGACCTGTTGGAGCAGGAACTTTTGGACCATGAACGCACCCTCCTTGAGATTTTGCTTCAGGACAAAACCACCAAGAAAAACATCATCTGGGCAACCGATGATTACGCCGAACTGGGCGAACCATACAGCTTCAAAAAAGAAATCCTGCCGGAACTGGTTACAGGCGAACAGGACAGTCTGATCCAGCCCAGAGTGGAAAAAGCACTGGAGCACCAGACCAACCGCACCCGTGACAAAGCAGAGGTGTTTACCCCCAGTTGGATCTGCAACGCACAGAACAATCTGGTGGATGAGCAGTGGTTTGGCAGGAAGGATGTTTTCAACATCCAGAAGGAGATGTCGTGGAAAGCAACGGCTGACAAAATCGCTTTCCCGGATGACCGTCAGCACACATGGCAGAAATATGTGGATGCACAGCGGCTGGAAATCTCCTGCGGCGAGGCTCCCTATCTGGTAAGCCGCTACGACACCGTAACGGGCGAAACCATTCCCATTTCCCAGCGAATTGGCCTGCTGGACCGCAAGCTGCGTGTTATCAGCGAAAACACGGACACCGAAGAAGAATGGTTCACATGGACAAAGCGGGCGTTCCAGAGCGTGTACGGCTTTGAGTATCAGGGCGACAGCCTGCTGCTGGCACGGGAAAACCTGTTTGTGACCTTCGTGGAGGTTTACCGGGAACGCTTTGGCAAACTTCCCCACCTGCGGCAGATGAAGGTGATCGCCAACATCATTGCGTGGAACCTCTGGCAGATGGACGGCACAAAGTATGTGGTTCCGGGCAGCTGTAAGGAAAACAAAATTGAAATTATCAGCTGGTTCGGCAGTGAGGAACAAATTGACCTGTGCCCCGGATGCAAAAGCGGAAATATCCGGGCGCACAACGGGATTTACAGCATCATAAAGGATTGGCGTTCCAATCAGACGATGACTTTTCTTTCAATGGTGAGAGGAGGAAAAGCAAGTGGCAGCGTATAAGCCAACCATGTCGTATCGGTTGATTTACATCTTTACGATTCACGATGCCCAGCACGAGGGCTACTGGAAGATCGGAAAGACAAATTTTGACAGCGTGAACAGCTACAAACAGCTTCCGCCCAACTGTGCGGAGCTGAATTGTGCTGCCCGTGACCGCATCGACCAGTATACCAAGACGGCGATGGTTGAATACGACCTGCAATATACCGAGCTGGCACGCAGAACCGTCACCTTCCCGGATGGTACGACCGATACGGAATTGTTCGATGATGACGATGTCCATAACGTGCTGTACAATTCTGGCTTTTCGGCCCGGAAGTTCTCCAATTCCAATCAGGACAGCGAATGGTTTGAGGTGCCGCTGTCCGTTGCCATTCGTGCGATTCAGGCGGTAAAAGAGGGCCGCACGGCTCTGACCGCTGCCGAAAAGAGTGAGGGGCAGATCAGCTTTCTGCCGCAGACTGTCCCTGCTGCGCCCAAAAAGAGAGCCATTACCCTGCGTGACGAGCAGATGGACTGCGTCAATCAGACGCTGCGGGTGTTCCGCAAGGAAAACTCGATGCTCTGGAACTGCAAGATGCGTTTCGGCAAAACGGTCACGGCCTATGCGCTCATCAAAAAAGCTGGCTACCAGAAGGTGATTGTGGTCACCCACCGCCCAGTGGTGGAAGATGGCTGGCGCAACGATTTTGACCTGATTTTTGGCGAAGGAGACAACCGTGCTTTCCTGAAAAAAGACCGTTTCGATACGGATTCGTCCGTTTACGATGCGGCAATGGATGCACGCAACGATGCAAACCTGACAGCCTACCAGAATTCCGGCAAGGCGTTTGTTTACTTTGCCTCCATGCAGGACCTGCGCGGCTCTCAGCGGGCAGACGGCAAGTTTGACAAGAATAACGCCGTTTTCGATATGGACTGGGATCTTGTGATTTACGATGAAGCCCACGAGGGCACCCAGACCCAGCGAGGGCAGAAGGTGCAGTCTCTGCTGGAAGCGGAAAAGAACGGCAAGGCTCCCAAGGTTCTGCAGCTGTCCGGCACACCGTACAACCTGATGCAGAAGTACGAGAACAACGTCTACACATGGGACTACGTCATGGAGCAAAAGCGCAAGCGGGAGTGGGACACCCTGCACCCCGGCGACCATAACCCCTATGCAGACCTGCCGGAACTTCGCATCCTGACCTTCGACCTTGGGAAAAGTCTGCCCACCTCCTACCGCTACGAGACCTTGGAGATGGCGTTCAACTTTACCGAGTTTTTCCGGGTGTGGACGGGCGACCCGGCACGGGATTTCCGGCCTCTGCCGGCTGGCGCACAGGTGGGCGATTTTGTCCACGAGGCCGACGTGCGCAGCTTTCTGGACCTGATTTCTTCGGAGAACCCGGAGAGCAACTACCCCTACTCCACGCCGGAGTACCGGGAGATGTTCCGGCATACCCTCTGGATGGTTCCGGGCGTGAAAGAAGCCAGTGCCCTGAGCAGGCTGCTGAAAGACCACCCTGTGTTTGGTGCGTATAAAGTTGCTAACGTTGCAGGCGATGGCGATGCCGAAATGCCTTACGACAATGCCCTGACACTGGTAAAGCAGGTCATCAAGGCGAACCGCTACACCATTACCATTTCCTGCGGCAAGCTGACCACCGGCGTGACGGTGCCGGAGTGGACGGCTGTGATGATGCTGACCGGGTCGGCAAGCACGGCTGCGCCCGGCTATATGCAGACCATCTTCCGGGTGCAGTCGGCAGGGGTGCTGGACGGCAAGCAGAAGGAACGCTGCTACGTCTTTGATTTTGCGCCCGACCGTGCCCTGAACGTGATTTCTGAGGTCAACCGCATCACCAAGCGGGGGCGGACCAACGAGGAGCAGAACCGGGCGGCACTGGGCGAGTTTTTGAACTTCTGCCCGGTGATTGCGGTGGACGGCACCCAGATGACTGCATACAGCGTCTCCAGAATGATGCGGCAGATCAAGCGTCTGACGGTGGACAAGGCCATCAAGAGCGGCTTTGACGATGAATCGGTCTACAAGCAGGACACCGGCATCGTGATGGACGAGGACGATGTGCAGCTGTTCCATACCTTGTCGGACAAGCTCAGCGAGCAGAAAGCCGCCAAAAAGGAAACCAAAGTCCACATCAACCATCAGGGGCTGACCAACGAGGAATACGAAAAGGCAGACAAGATTTCCAACAAGCCCAAGCGGGAGCGCACCAAAGAGGACGACGACCTGCTCA
>CAKUGX010000140.1 GCA_934654765.1 uncultured Collinsella sp.
CGAGGCGGCTGCCGGCGCGCTGCTGCTTTCGGGCTGCTCATCTCAGGACGAATCCTCGACCAAAAAGGTCAAAAAGCAGGGCAAGATTAAAAAGGCCGAGGCCTCCGACCAGTCCAAGCACCTGCGCGATAAGGACGAGCTGTACGAGGTCTACGACGACTCGGGCATTGTGACTATGTACCTGACGGTCTCGCGCGGCAACAGCTCCGAGAACACCGATCACAGCTGGGCCGAGATCAACACGTACTCGGTGTATGACTATGCCGACATGGGCGTGACGCGCTATCAGGTTATGGGCCTGCTGCAGGCGGGCGACGAAGACGGCCCGGTGGCCGGCGAGGTTGGCTATGGCGAGGAAGCGCCCAATGCCACCGTGCAGGTGCGCGGCCAGACGTCGAGCTCCTACACGCAAAAGAATTACAAGGTGGAGCTCAAAAAAGGCAAGGGCACCTGGCGCCAACAGCGCGCGATTGCGCTCAACAAGCACATGGGCGAGGGTATGCGTTTTCGCAACAAGATGGCCTACGACCTTATCCGCGGGATTCCCCAGATGATGGGCCTGCGCACGCAGTTTGTGCATCTGTGGGTGTGCGACCAGACCGAAAAGTCCAACGATACCTTTGAGGACTACGGCCTGTTTACGCAGGTGGAGCAGCTCAACAAGACGGCGCTTAAGGCACATGGCCTGGATAAGAGCGGGCACCTGTACAAGGTGAACAGCTTTGATTTCCATCGCTACGAGGACACCATTAAGCTTGCCGACGATTCCGACTACAACCAGGCAAGCTTTGAGGGCATGCTCGAGATTAAAGGCGACTCGGACCATACCAAGCTCATTGAGATGCTCGACGCGCTCAACGACGATTCACAAAAGATCGACAACGTGCTCGACACCTACTTTGATACCGAGAACCTCGTGTATTGGCTTGCGTTTCAGATTCTGACGGGCAATTGCGATACGCAGAACCGTAACTGCTATCTGTACAGCCCGCTCAACTCCAAGGTCTGGTATTTCCTGGACTGGGATAACGACGGCATGCTGCGTAAGCTGGAGCTGAGGCTGACAGGGTTCTCGGATTACGCGAGCTGGGAGCGCGGCGTGAGCAACTATTGGGGCAACGTGCTGTTTAATCGCGCGCTGCGCAGTAAGTCATTCCGCCGCGAACTCGATGACGCCGTGAAGGACCTGCGCTCGTATATGACTGAGGAGCGTCTGGGCAAGATGATTGATCATTACCGCGAGGTGACCGAGTCGCTTGTCTTTGCCACACCCGACCTTGATAACCTGCCCGTGACGAAAGACGAATACGAGCAGGTCGCCGCGGCGATCCCATCCGAGATCGAGGAGAACTACAAAAGCTATCGCGAGAGCTATAAGAAGCCCATGCCGTTCTACATAGGCGTGCCGCAGATCGACAACGGTAAGCTGCGTGTGAACTGGGACGCCGCGTACGACTTTGAGGCGCGTGATATTCGCTACACCGTGGAGCTGGCGCGCGACTACGCCATAGCCGACGTGGTCTTTAAGGCCGAGGACGTGCTGCTGCCTGAGGTGACGTGCGATGCGCCCGATGCGGGCCAGTACTTTGTGCGCGTGCGTGCCACCAACTCCGATGGTTTTACGCAAGATGCGTTTGATTACTACGTGACCGACGATGGCAAGCAGTACGGCATGAAGTGCTTCTACGTGCAAGACGGCGGTAAGGTCGTGGAGGACACGTATGAGGAGAGCTAGCGCGCTGCTTGAGCGTCTGGCGGCCCCGCCTGCGCGCACTACGCAGGAGCGCTATCGCCACGAGCTCAAGTACCTTATCAACGAGGGCGAGCATACTGCGCTTGCCTGCCGTATGGCCCCGGTCTTTAATCTGGACAAACATGCGCAGGCGGGCGGCTACACCATCCGCAGCCTGTATTTCGATGACTACTGCAACTCGGCCTATGAGGAAAAAGACGCCGGCATCCTCATGCGCAAAAAGTATCGCGTGCGCATCTATAACGGCAGCGACAAGGTGATTAAGCTCGAGCGCAAAAAGAAGTACGGCAGCTGGATCTACAAGGAGGACGCACCGCTCACGCGTGGCGAGTTTGAGCAGATTTTGGCTGGCGACTACGACTTTTTGCTGAGGAGCCCGCATCCGCTCTGCCGCGAGTTCTACATCGAGTGCATCTGCAACATGATGCGCCCGCGGACCATCGTGGACTATGAGCGCGAGCCGTGGGTGATGGACGAGGGCACCGTGCGCATCACGTTTGACATGAACGTGCGCGCCGCGGTGGGAAGTTTCGATATCTTTGACGCGACGCTGCCCGCCCTGCCGGTCTTGGAACCGGGCAAGCTGGTAATGGAGGTCAAGTTTACGGAGTTTTGCCCGCAGCTCGTGCGCGATATGGTGCCACCGGGCGCGGCCGAACTCACGGCGGTCTCTAAGTACTGCCTGTGTTACGAAAAGACCGCCTACCTTCGCGGTTTTAGCTATTGGGAATCGGATTTTGAGAACCGAGGGGATATTTAGACCATGAGCACCAGGGACTTTTTCAAGAATTCCGTCTTGGAGGCATTTGGCCAGGTCGACCCTGCCAAGATCGGTCTGTCGCTGCTCGTGGCGCTCGCCATGGGCATCCTGATTTACTGCGTGTATAAGCGCTTCTTTACCGGCGTGGTGTATTCGCGCAGCTTTGCCGTGACGCTCGTGGGCATGTGCGTGCTGACGTGCATGGTGACGCTCGCGATCTCCACCAACGTGGTCATCTCGCTCGGTATGGTCGGTGCCCTGTCCATCGTGCGTTATCGTACGGCGGTAAAGGACCCGCTCGACTTGCTGTACCTGTTTTGGGCCATTACCACGGGCATTACGGCAGGTGCCGGCATGTACGCACTCGTGGGGCTGACGGCCGTGGTCATCGTGGTGATGATCGCCGGCTTCGCTACGCACCAGGACAAGGCCCGCGTGTACATGATGGTGATCCACTATACGGGCCAGACCACCGGCGACGACATCGTGCGCGCCTTTGGCCGCACCAAGTTTACGGTGAAGTCCAAGACCATGCGCGGTGACAAGGTGGAGATGGCCGTGGAGTTGTTCTCGGACGGCGTGGACATGCCCTACGCAGATGCCATTTGCGCGATTGACGGCGTTGAGGACCTCACGCTCATCCAGTACAACGGCGAATACCATGGCTAACTGGGTTCCGGCGTTCTAACGAACGCCGGACCGCTCGACGCTGCTTGCGCTGACGTTTTCTCGACCTGGGTGGGCTAGTCTTGGTTTTGTTTTATGTAAGGGATGATGTCGCATGGACGTGCAACAGCTAGAAGAGGCCTGGGCTGCAAGGGCTGGCGCGCGTGAGGCGCGTCTTGTTGCTGGCCCGCATGTGCCGGCGGCGC
>CAKUGX010000141.1 GCA_934654765.1 uncultured Collinsella sp.
AAAGGGCGCTGACCTTCTGGTCGCGCCCTTGAAGTTGAACGTCAGATTGTCCAAATGCGGCCCGCGCAGCGTCGAGCCGTTACGCGGTTTGGTAAAACCGCGTAACCCCTAAGGACGCTGGCCCATGCCACCCTCGAGGGTGACGGTCTCGCCGTTCATATACTTAAAGTCGGGGCCGCAAAGCTGAACGACCACGCGGCCGATCTCCTTCTCGACGTCGCCGTAGTGGCCCGCCGGCGGCATGTGGACGTTGGCCTTGAACGCCTCGGGATAGGCATCCTGGAAGTTCTCGAGCGCAGCGGTCCAGGCAAGCGGGCACACGATGTTGACGTTGATGCCGTCCTTGCCCCACTCGTTGGCGGCAACGCGAGTCAGGCCACGGATGCCCTCCTTGGCAGCGGCGTAGCTGCACTGGCCATAGTTGCCAAACAGGCCGGCGCCCGAAGCAAAGTTGACCACGGAACCCTTGGTCTCCTTCAGGTGCGGATAGGCCTTCTGCATATACAGATACGTGGCGTAGAGGCCGGAGTAAATGGCCAGGTTAAACTGATCCATGGTGTGATCGGCGATGGTCACGCCCGAGGCGCTGGCCTGGGCGTTGTTGACGACGGCGTCGATGCGGCCGAACTCCTCGATAGCCTTGTCGATAACGTTTTGCACGACGGCCTCGTTGTCTTGACCAGCCGAAACATCGGCCTGAACGGGCAGAACTTTGACGCCGTACTCAGCCTCGAGGGACTCCTTGGCAGCCTCGAGCTTAGCGACGTTACGACCGGTGATGACGAGGTTTGCGCCCTCCTTGGCAAAGGCGATATCAATGCCGTAGCCGATGGAGCCAGCAGAGCCGTCCTTAAGCGTGGCCTTGCCGCCGCCGGTGATGATCACGGTCTTACCAGTGAAAAGTCCCATATGGAAGTCCTTTCATAATCGCGACGGGCGAACCCGTCGACTGCGCACATCCAAACAAGCACGCCAAAAGCTGAGATGCAACTTTAGCGTGTTCAAGTGAAAATAAAAGACCTCGGCAGGCGAACGGCACCACGTCGTTCGGCGAAGGGATTGTCAAGTACCAACTGGACAAAGCGGCCGAGTTTTTGTTATCGAAACGAGTCATCGAACACGTTTTGAAACTTTGCAGCGGGGCGCGGGATGTCGGCGCAAAACTTTATTATAGGGTGACGAACAACGATGAGGAGCACATGCCTATGACAGACGAGCTGGACCCCCAGACTCAACAGCATATTGATGATTCCGCAGACGCCGTGTCAGACGCCGACACTGTGACCTGCAACGATACCGATGTCGACGACCCCACTCTGGACGAAAACGCTACGGCGGAAACCCCTGCCGCAGAAGACGTCGACGAGCTAAACGACGATGCGCCCGCTCAGGACGACGACCCCGTACGGGATGCCGCGCCGCAGGCAGCCGGCCCCATCGAGGTGTCTTCGGAAGAAGAGCTCGACGCCGTCATGGACTCCATGATGGATGCCGTCAAAGCGATGAAGGACGCCGTTGCCGACGCCGATGTCGACGCCGAAGAAGAGGAGGCCGCCGAGGCCGCCTCGACGTTTGTGCCCGGCGAGACCCCGGTTGCCGACCAGGGCAGTACCATGCCCTCTTTTTTGCAGCTCGAGCATCCTACGATCGGCGCCGACGCGGTCGACCCGCACGCAGCAGGCTTTTCCGTGATTGAGGGCGGCACCGGCAACATCGCCGCGCCGCAGACCGCCGATGCGGATACCGCCGACGCCGCTCGCCAGACCTCCCCGCACACCCCCGCCGCAAGCCGCGACTTGGGGACCGCCGTCTCGAACACTGCCAACGCCGTGGGCACGTTTATCGCCCAGGGTGCATCGGCCATGCGCGAGATGAACGCCGCCAAGAAGGCGCTCGCCGATGCCCGCGCCCATCTGGCTGAGCTTGAGCAGCGCATTGCAGACCAGGCCGAGGAGCTCGAAACGCGTCAGGACATCGCAGGCCGCTACGACCAGATCGTCTCCGACCAGCGCCAAGCCATCGCCACGGCACAAAAGACCGCAGCGGCCGCCGAAATCGACCGCGACGCCCACGCCGCCAAAGCGACGGAGCTCAAGAGCCAGCTCGAGCAAATGAAGGCAGAAGACGATGCGGCTGAGCTCCGTCTGAAGGCCGCGCTCGACGCCGTGGAGGCCCGCGAGGCGAGCTCGCGCGAGACCGGTAATCGTCTCGTTCGCCGCCTTGAGGACTCCAAGCGAATCCGCGACAAGGTCCAAGCCGAGCGAGACGCCGGCATTGCCGCCGCACAGCAAACCGTCGACGCCACGCGCGCCCAGCTCGAGACGCTACGCCGCGAGTACGCCGAGCTGCAGCGCAATCCTTCGGCAAATCCCGCCAACTATACGGTGCGCACCAGCGAGCTTTCGATGCAGATCTCCGACACGGCTGACACCCTGCGCAAAGCCGAAGAAGACGTCCCGCGCATCAGCGCCGACCTTGAGCATTCGCTCGCCGCCGCTGAGCAAGCCGTCGAGCAGGCGCAGGCCCCCATCGCCGACGCCAAGCGCGCCCACCAGGCCGTGACAATCGAAGCAGACGCCGCGCGCGACGAGCTGCAGTCCGCAAAAACTGCCGCCGCGACACGCCAGCGCGAACTGCGCGAGAAGGTCGCTGCCGAGGACAAGGCGCGCCGCGAGCAAGAGCAGGCTATCGCCAACGCCCAGGCAGACGCCGCACATGCGCAGTCGATTATCGAGCAGGCGACCGAGGTACACGACCACCCCGAGATCACCGAATCACTTGCGGGCTCCCTGGCCCGCGATAAGGCAGAGCACGCCGAAACCGAGCGCGAAGTCGACCAGCTCGAGGCCACCGAGGACGCGGTGCGCGAGCGTACCCGCGACTCACGCATCAAATTCACCGGCGCCATCGCTTGCATCATCGCTGCAGTCCTCGTACTCATCTCAATCTGGCTATTCACAAGCAAGTAGCCATTGGGGACGTTCTTAAACGACTAGTCAAACAAGAACGTCCCCAAAGACTAATCCAATGACGAGAGTGGATAATCTCCCACTTTGAGCCCCCAAGCAGGCCAAAAACGGGAGATTATCCACTCTCATTCTGCAGGCACTCATTTAAGTACGTCCCCAATGAGTACCTGCCGATGCTTTGGCGAAGTCAGCGAAAACGCCCCTAAGCGAGCAAGGTGACGTGAAAGAGGAGGGCATTGACCTTCTGGTCATGCCCGACGATTGAACGTCAGATTGCCGCTTAGGGGCGTTTGCAGCGTCGGCCGGTTAAGGTTAACA
>CAKUGX010000142.1 GCA_934654765.1 uncultured Collinsella sp.
GCAGCTCATCGTCGGTGCGATCGCCGGGGGCAAACCTTGTGCCGTACAGGAAAAACTCAACGTTGCCCTTAGCGCCATGGATGGGCGACACGCACACGTCGCGCGGGAACAGCCCCTTGGCGGCAAAGAGCTCAATCACCGCCACGAGCGTATCGCGACGGACGGCAGGGTCGGTCACGATACCGCCCTCGCCCACCAGCGCAGCCGGCGCCTCAAACTGCGGCTTTACGAGCGTGCAGAACGAACCGGATGGCTTCTGGCACGCTAGCACGGCGTCGATGATATTCGCGATGCTGGTAAACGAGACATCACACACGGCCAGGTCGATGGCGCCCGCATACCCAAGCTCAGGCAGCTGCGTCACGTTGGTGCGCTCATGCAACGTCACGCGATCGTCCTGACGCAACGACCAATCGAACTGGGCGCGACCCACGTCCACCGAGACAACGGTCGCAGCTCCGCGCTTGAGCAGGCAATCGGTAAAGCCGCCGGTAGAGCAGCCCACATCCAGACAAGCAAGGCCCGTGGGATCGATACAAAACGCATCGAGCGCACCCTCGAGCTTAAGGCCGCCGCGTCCAACGTACGGAATGCGCCCTTTAACGTGCAGCGGCAGGCCGGGGGTCACCTTAAGACCCGGCGAAGTCAAGCGCTCGCCGCCGCTCGAGACCAAGCCGGCCATAAGAGTGCGAAGGGCATCCGCGCGATCGGCGCAGATGCCCTGTGAAATCAGTTCGTCATCAAGACGCACGCGTTTCATGAATGCCATCAACCATTCGTATCCGGAGATGCGGCCTAGCTATCCTGGGATTCGTTTGCCGCATCCTCATCGTATTCCTGCTCGAGCTTATCGGCCTCACGCGGCGTCAACTCAAACTTGTCGACCATATCGACCGCGCGGGAGCCCAGCTCAATCGCTTCGTCAAACAGATCGAGTGAACGCTCCAAGGAGGTATCCTTGGAGCGAACGGTAGCGATAATCTGGTCCAGACGGTCCGAGATCTCGTCAAAGTTGCGGACAGAACCCTCTGGCATGACTACTCCTCGACGGAGTCGACGACGGCCTCAGCAGCGTCCGCATCCTCGGCCAGCACACCAGCCTCAGCCTGGGCAACCGCAACCTTAGCGGCAGCCTCGGCAGCCTGGGCCTCCTCGCGAGCGCGATCTTCGGCCAGAAGCTCCTGGTACAGATCCTCGCCCGGCAGCTCTTCACTGCGAGCGATCTTGCCCAGCACGCCGTTGACGAACGACGCGGACTGGTCGGTGCCATAGGCCTTGGCAAGTTCGACGGCCTCGTTGATCACGATAGCGTCCGAAACCTCTTCGTCGGTAAGAAAGCGCATCTCGTAGACGGCGATACGCAGCAGATTGCGGTCGGCGCCGGGCATGCGCATAAGATCCCAGTTCTTGGCAACGGAGCGCAGAGCGCAGTCGATGCGGTCGATATGCTCGTAGGCACCGCGGCACAGCTCCAGCGCGTAGGGGTCGAGGGGACCCTTCGAGATCAGGAAATCGCCCTCGAGGACGCACTCGAGCGGGCTGTCCGTGGCCTCGGCCTGGAACAGCAGCTGCAGCGCCTGACTGCGGGCAAGCGTGCGCCCGCGATAAACCTTAAGGCTCAAAGGTTACTCCTTGGGGAAAACGAGGCCGTCGATGCAAACGTCAACGCGCTCGACCTCGACGCCAACCTGGGCATCGATGGCGGCGACCACGGCGGCGCGAACGGCCTCGGCGAGTTTCTTGAACGGATAGCCAAAGAACACCACGACACGCACGGTGAGTGCGAGCTTGTCGCCGACGACCTCGGCCTCGACCGCCGGCTCGGAAGCCGGGGCCTTGGACGAGAGCATCATGGAGACAAGGTTGGTGGCAAGGTCCTTGACGCCAACGGAGGCGATGCCCTCGACATCCGACACGGCGCGCGAGACGATGGCGGTCAGAACATCGGGCGAAATGCCGATGCCGTCAATCTTGATTTCCTGGGGCATGAGTCCTCCTAGAAGAGTTGGTTGCTAGACGCGGGAGACGAACTTGCCGTCGCGGGTGTCAACCTTGATGACCTCGCCCTCGTTGAGGTACATGGGGACCTGGATGACAGCGCCGGTGTCGATCGTGGCCGGCTTGGTGGAACCCTGGACGGTGTCGCCCTTAAAGCCCGGGTCGGTCTGGACGATGGTGGTCTCGATGAACATCGGCGGGGTCACGCCCATGAGCTCGTCGTCGGCGAAGAGCAGCTGGCAGGTGTCGTTCTCACGCAGCCACTTGGAGTTCTCGCCCACCATGTCCTCGGGAACGGGAACCTGCTCATAGGACTCGTTGTCCATGAAGATGTAGTCGGTGCCATCGTTGTAGAGGTACTGGAACTCACGGGTGGTGAGCATGACGCTCTCGAACTTGGTACCGGCGTTGCAGGTGTTCTCGACGACGCGGCCGCTCTTGATGTCGCGGGTCTTGTAGCGCACGAAGGCGCCGCCCTTGCCCGGCTTGACATGCTGGAACTCGACGATGGTGTAGACCTTGTCCTTAATGCGGAGACCGAGGCCGTTCTTGAAGTCGGCGGTAGAAATGGTAGGCATAGCGACCTTTCTTGTTATGGGCAGAACGCACAAGCGTCCAAATTACATACGACCGAAATTATACACTTGCAGACGGCGCCTGCAGCGAGCGCATAAAAAGAGAACGCGGGGCGCCCGAATTGCTCCGGACGCCCCGCCCAAAAATCTATCGAAGAGGGCTAGCAGTCGATAACGTGAAGGTCATGCGGCGTCTTGGTGAAGGGCTCGTAGCCGTTCTCGGTGACCACGCCGTAGTCCTCCAGGCGCACGCCGCCCACACCGGGCAGGTACACGCCGGGCTCCATGGTGATAACCGAGCCGACCTCGATGATATTCTTGCTGCGGTTAAAATTGGGCAGCTCGTGGATGTCGATGCCCACGCCGTGGCCCAGACCATGGTTGTAGTAATCGCCATAGCCGGCATCGCCGATGATCTTCTTGGAAAGCTTGAAAATGTCGTTGCCCTCGACGCCCGGATGGATGGCGGCGACGCACTCCTCGTGGGTGCGGCGTACGAGCGCGTACAGGTCGAGCTGCTCCTGGGTAGGCTCGCCCATCACGACGGTACGAGTCATGTCGGAGCGGTAGTCGCAATAGCCCGCGCCATAATCCATGAGTACGAAGTCGCCCTTCTCAATCACGCGGTCGCTCGGGACGGCCTGCGGGGTGGCGGGGTTGGGGCCGCTCGCCACGATGGTACCGAAGGCCAGGCTGTCGG
>CAKUGX010000143.1 GCA_934654765.1 uncultured Collinsella sp.
AACAGGTGCGCGTAGCGGTAGGTGATGTCCACCGCCTCGTGGCCCATGCGCTCGGCGATGGCCAGCGCGGAGAAGCCCATCTCGATCAGCAGGCTCACATGGCTGTGGCGTATGTCGTGTATGCGGATGCGCTTCACGCCCGTCGCCTTGCACCCGCGCTCCATCTCATGGGCCAGGAAGTGCTTGGTCACGGCGAACAGGCGCTCGTCGGGGGCGACGTCGTCGCGCATCTCGATGAAGTCCGCCATCTCGTCGCGCAGGAAGGCGGGCATGACGATCGTGCGCACCGACTTGGGCGTCTTGGGGTCGGTCACGGTGTCCACGCCGTGGAGGCTCTGGTACGACTTGTTGATGCGCAGCCGAGAGCTGTCCAGCATGAAGTCGGACGGCGTGAGCGCCAGGAGCTCGCCGCAGCGGATGCCCGTCCAGTAGAGCAGCTCGAAGGCGTGGAACGAGAGAGGCTTGTCCATGATGGCCTCGCTGAACCTCAGGTACTCGTCCTTGGTCCAGAACTGCATCTCGCCGCCCTTCTTCGACCCTATCTTGTCGACCCTGCGCACCGGGTTGTCGGTGAGGCCGTAGTAGCGCTCGGCGTGGTTGAAGATGGCGTTGAGCTGGTTGTTCACCGTGCGCAGGTACGTCGGCGCCCAGGGCTTCCCGTCGGCGTCCCGGTGCTCGGTGAGCTCGTTTTGCCACCTGATGACGTCGATCGGCCTCACGTCGCACATGCGCATGTCCCCGAAGAACGGCACGAGCTTGTCGTTGATGATGTACTCCTTGGTGATCCACGTGTGCTCGCGTATGCGCGGCTTCACCTCGGAGGCGTACACCTCGACGAACTCGGAGAACGTCATGTCCATGGCCCCGCCGTTAAGGCTCTTGAACTGGCTCTCCCACACTGCGGCCTCCACCTCGGAGGAGAAGCCGCGCTTCGTCTTGTGGCGCTTCGAGCCGCGGGCGTCGCGGTAGTAGCACTGCACGTAGAACGTGCCGTTGTTGTCATCCTTGTACACGGGCATGTCAGTCCACCTCCGGGAAGTACAGTGCGTCGAAGACGTCGCTTCGGACGCGCCCGCGGATAACCACGCGCCCGCGCGCCTCCTGCTCGGCGTTTATCCTCCTGATCACCTCGTAGGCGCTGCCTTTCTTGATCCTCAGCAGCTCCGCGACCTCGTCGGCGTCCAGCATGTGCGGCCTCGGCGTCTTCGCCACCTTCTCGTCCATGGCTCCTCCAATCAATGGCGTACGAATACGTACGGTTTACAGATTCAGAGTAAACGTACGTATCTGTACTGTCAATAGAATTGCGTACATTTACGTACGCTGATAAGATGTGCTGATACGTAATTCCAGGAGGAGGGCGCATGTCCGTAGGCAAAAACATAAGGCGGTACCGCAAGTCGCGCGGCATGACGCAGGCGCAGCTCGCCGAGGCCGTCGGCCTGACCGAGGGGGCCGTGCGCCACTACGAGAGCGGCATCCGCGCCGTCAAGCCCGAGCTGCTCGAGTCCATCTCCGCGGCGCTCGGCGTGTCCGTCAACGCCCTCAAGGACTATGGCGTCGAGACCGCGGGCGACCTCATGTCGCTGCTCGTGCGGCTCGAGGACTCGTTCGGCATCGTTCCCTCCGCCGACGGCACGGGCCTCTCCCTGAACCCCAAGGCTCCGCACGCGCCCAAAGCCGCGACGGCGATCGAGCTGTGGGCAGAGAAGCGCGCGCAGCTCGAGAACGGCGAGATCGACGCCGACGAATACGAGGACTGGAAAGCCTCGCTGTAGCGGCTCCCCGCATTTCGCAACCAGCGCAACCGAATCAGGACGCCAAGCTAGGCGGTGAGCGCCGCTCACGCCTGCGTATGTTGAGTTTTTACTCCCCATTGCATGCAAAGGCATTTTCGGCGCACCTGGGGAGTAAATGACGCGGTGGCTTACATGGCGGCACACGGCGGTACCCCGCGGCATTTCCCCTGATTACTCCCGCTTTCCTTGAGACGGTGAGATTCTTTACTCCCCATTAACGACCTGGGAAAACGCCGCACAGAGACCGTCAAAAGGCCTATTGAGTTCGATTTGAGTTTCAAAGGACCTAAAACGGCCCCTTTTCGTTCTCGGGGACAAAAATCGCGCGTCTACTCACTCGGGATAAATCCTTACTCCCATTCCTCCGAATACCGCCTAGTGCCTTGCCGTCTTGAAACACGGGGAGTAAATCGCGAAATTGCAGGTGAAAGGGAGTAAATAGCCAAAGAAAAAGCCTCCGTTCCGACGCGGGAACAGAGGCTCGATAATCGGATTTACTCACCAATGTCGCTGGCGGCTTTGCCGTGACTCTCGTACAAAACGAAACTCAGCAGCACAGTGCGGCACTCAAAAATACAGGTCAGAACCCTGTCAGACTACTCCCACTCGATGGTCGCCGGGGGCTTCGAGGTGATGTCGTAGCAGACGCGGTTGGCGCCGGGGACCTCGGCCACGATGCGGCCGGAGACCTTGGCCAGCACGTCGTAGGGCAGCTTGGCCCAGTCGGCGGTCATGGCATCGGAGCTCTCAACGGCACGCAGGATGATCGGGCGCTGATAGGTGCGCTCGTCGCCCATGACGCCCACGCTCTTGATGTCGGGAAGCACCGCGAAGTACTGCCAGCAGCTGTGCTCGGAGTTGCGCTCGCCCGTCTCCTGGAGAAGGCGCTCGTTGTAGGCGTCGAGCTCCTCGCGCACGATGGCGTCGGCGTTCTTGAGAATCTCAAGCTTCTCGGCGTCGATGGAGCCGATGATGCGGATGGCCAGGCCCGGGCCGGGGAACGGCTGGCGGTAGACGATGTGGTCGGGAAGGCCGAGGGCAAGACCGAGCTCGCGCACCTCGTCCTTGAAGAAGTGGTCGAGCGGCTCGATGAGGTCGAAGTGCACGCCCTCGGGGAACGGGATGAGGTTGTGGTGGCTCTTGATGGTAGCCGTCTTGCCGCCCGTCTTGCGCGCACCGCTCTCGATGATGTCGGGGTAGATGGTGCCCTGCGCCATGAACTGCACGGGGCGGCCGTCCTCGGCGATGTCCTGCGCCACGGTGAAGAACTCGTTCCAGAACTGGGTGCCGATGATGTGACGCTTCTGCTCAGGGTCGACCACGCCCTCAAGAAGCTTGAGGTAGCGCTCCTCGGCATGCACGTGCACGAAGTCGACGTCGAACTGCTTGGTGAAGACCTCCTCCACCTGCTCGGGCTCGCCCTTGCGCAGAAGACCATGG
>CAKUGX010000144.1 GCA_934654765.1 uncultured Collinsella sp.
CTTAAGGCCAAAGACCGCGTCCTCAAACACCCAGGCACGCTCAAACTTGTGCCCGCGGCGCTCCTCAAGACGACGCAACGCCAGCTCGTACACATCGGGGAATTGCTTGGAACGTCCCGCCTCGCCCGTCGTGGTAATAAACTCCATATAGCGATCAAGACCCGCACCCGCAAGGGCGGACTGCACCAGCTCGGCCGGTGTGGACGTAGCCACGCACATGGCGATCCCCGCCGCCTTCGCCTGCTTCAAAAATGTCAGGAGCCCCTCGCGCGGCGGCACCTTGGAGTACCCATCAATCAGAATGTCGCTCAGCTCGCGATGCAGTTCCTCGCCATTCGCTCCAATGTCCCAGGTGTCGTGGTAGGCCTGGCACTCATCCTCGAGCGACAAATGCTCAAACTGGGCAAAATCGTCGACCGTCACGTCGACACCGTGGCGGTGCAATAACTCGGGCTGGGCATAGACCCAAACGGGGGTGCTATTCACCAGCGTGCCGTCGCAATCGAAAATAAAAGCAACGTTGGGGGCGGCGGTCTGGGACATAAACGAACCTTTCGATGTCAAATGGTAAACATCCTGCTAAAAACGTTTTACCAAACGTCAGACTAACAATCTTGAAACCCTAATTGGTAAAACTGTCAAGAGTTTTACCACGGCAATTCTGCCAGTGGTCTAAACATGGCGCTTACCGATTAAACGCCGCTCTAAAACCACTTTCCTTCATAAAAGTAACGTACAGGTGTTATCGTAGTTTCTGCCGAAAGTTCCACCGAGCACGCGAGGTGGAACGAATCATAGAACTATCGCCGTCCCTTCGATTCGTGCAGCCCTGGACCTTTCGCATTTAGTCACCAAGGCAACACGCTGCCGCGTCATGATGGGATCAAACGTGAGCGATACAAAGCTAAAGCCAACGGCCAAAAAGCCCGCAACCCGCAAGCCGGCTCCGCACGCACCGGAGCTTTCAAAGGACGATGTCTATCTGTTTGGCATTGGCATGTGGGAGCGCAGCTGGGAAAAGATGGGCGCGCACCCCGATACGCAGAACCGTACGCGCGGCTGGCGTTTTTGCGTTTGGGCGCCCGATGTAAAGAGCGTCCACGTTATTGGTGAATTTAACGACTGGGATGAGGAAGCCAACCCGCTGGTGCCCGTGCATACGAGCGCTATCTGGGAAGGCTTTATTCCTGGCGCCGAGCAGGGACAGCTTTATAAGTATCTGATCGAGACCAATGAAGGCGAAAAGCTTTATAAGGCCGATCCGTACGCCTTTAAGGCCGAGTGCCCTCCGGGAACGGCAAGCGTGCTGTGGACGCTCGATGGCTACAAGTGGAACGATGCCGCGTGGCTCAAGCGCCGCGCCGGCCATAACCACATGTCGCAGCCGCTGAACATCTACGAGGTGCATATTGGCTCGTGGAAGCGCCACGGCGACGCGCCGCAGGGCGAGCCGGACGAGTACGGCAACTACCCCGGCCCCATGGATCCCTTCCCTGCGCAGCGCGGAGAGTTCTACACCTACGACGACCTGTCGGTGGAGCTCGTAGACTACGTGCGCGACATGGGCTATACGCACATCGAGGTCATGCCGCTCATGGAGCATCCCTTCGATGGCTCCTGGGGTTACCAGACGACCGGTTACTATGCTGCCACGTCGCGCTACGGCAACCCGCAGCAGCTCATGCACTTTATCGATGCGTGCCACGAGGCGGGCATCGGCGTGATCATGGACTGGGTGCCCGGCGGTTTTTGCGCCGACTCCCACGGCCTTGCCACCTTTAACGGCCACATGCTGTTTGAGCACGAGATTCACCCCAACTGGGGCACGCACAAGTTCGACTTCGCCCGTGGCGAGGTCCGCTCCTTCCTGGTCTCCAACGTGCTGTATTGGCTCGAGAACTTCCACGTCGACGGCATTCGCATGGACGGCGTGTCCAGCATGCTGTACCTCAACTTTGGCATCGACGATCCCGGCCAAAAGAAGTTCAACAAGTACGGTACCGAGGAGGACCTGGACGCCAGCGCATTTATCCGCCAGGTCAACTGCGCCGTAGAGGCGCACTACCCCGACGTGATGATGATGGCCGAGGAGTCCACCGCGTGGCCGCTCGTGACCTACCCGCCGCAGGACGGCGGCCTGGGCTTCCACTACAAGTGGGACATGGGCTGGATGAACGACACCCTGCACTACATGCAGACCGATTTTCCGTGGCGCCCCGGCAACCACGGCCTGCTCACGTTCTCCATCATGTACGCATTTACCGAGAACTTCATTTGCCCGCTGAGCCACGACGAGGTCGTGCACGGCAAGTGCTCGCTGATCGGCCGCATGCCGGGCGACTGGTGGCGCCAGTTTGCCGGCCTGCGCACGCTGGCTTTCTATCAAATGACGCACCCCGGTGCCAAGCTCAACTTTATGGGCAACGAGATCGGCCAGTTTATTGAGTGGCGCTACTACGAGTCCATCCAGTGGTTCCTGACCGAGGAGTACGAGACCCACCGTCATCATCAGGCGTTTATTAAGGCACTCAATCACCTGTACACCGCCGAGCCCGCCCTGTACGAGCGCGGCTACACCGACGACGGCTTTACCTGGATCGACGCGGACAACTCCAAGCAATCCATCGTGAGCTTTGTGCGCCAGGGCGAGGACGTCGATGACGACCTGGTGATCCTGATCAACTTTGATCCGGCGAGCTACGAGAGCTTCCGCGTGGGTGTGCCGCGCGAGGGTGACTGGGAGGTCATCTTTGACTCCGACCGTCCCGAGTTCGGTGGCAGCGGGTACGCCGGCGAGGAACCCTACACGTGCTCGAGCGAGCCCTATCCCTGGAACGGGCAGATGGACTCCATCGAGATGAAGGTGCCCGGCCTGGCAGGCGTGGTGCTTAAGCGCCGCGGTCCCAGCAGCTATAAGCCGCCGGTGGTTGAGGCGCCCAAGGCGACCACGCGTAAGCGCACGTCCTCGGTGAAGCCCAAGGCCGCGGCCGCGGTCAAGAAGGCCCCGGCTAAGGCTAAGGCTCCGGCTAAGGCTAAGGCTGCCGCGAAGCCCGCCGCCAAGGCTTCGGCCAAGGCAACCGCAGCTAAGAAGCCGGCTGCCAAAAAGGCAACTACCAAGGCCAAATCAGCCACCGTTAAGTCGTCTGCCAAGGATGCGTAACAAAGCCGTTACAGCTGTAATTACCCGCCCCGACGGGGCGTAGGATACAAGTCATAAC
>CAKUGX010000145.1 GCA_934654765.1 uncultured Collinsella sp.
GGTTACGCGGTTTGGTAAAACCGCGTAACTAAAAACCGTGGCGCTCCAGGAAGCGGAAAGCCAGGCGAATCCAGGGGCGGACCGCCACCTGCTTGTCCTCGTTGTCGACCGCGGTGTTGGCGTTGCCGAGCGAAAGGCCGTGGCCGCCCTGATCAAAGACGTGCATCTCGCATGCGACGCCTTCCTCGGCCATGCGCTGCGCAAACGGGTAGACCTGCGCGATCGGTGCCGTCTTGTCGTCGGACACGCCCCACACAAAGGTCGGCGGCATCTGACGCGAAACATGCGTGGTGGGGCAGATATCGGCCAAATGCTCGTCAGTTGCCTCGCCACCCGTCACCATCGACAGGTAGTCGTTGAGCAGATCGCGCCCCGTCTTGCCGCCCGTCTTGGGCACACGCAAGTCAATGCGCGGATCGCGCGTCTGCATGTCACGCACATAGGCAAAGTCGAGCAATGGATAGCCCAGCACCACGGCATCGGGACGAATGTCGTCCGGACGCGCCCCGGCAAGTGCCGCAAAGGGGCCGGTCTTCCATTGTGTTGCCAGCGAGGCGCAAATCATGCCGCCAGCAGAAAAGCCCACGACGCACACGCGCTTGGGGTCGACATGCCACTCGTCGGCATTCGCGCGCACCGTGGCGACCATCTTGGCAAGATCTGCCTGGGGGTGCGGAAAGCTCACGTCACCCGTAGAACTCGTGACATAGTTGAGCACAAAGGCCTGGTAACCGTGATCCAAAAACGCAAACGCCACGGGATCCTGCTCATGCGGAGCGATATGCGTAAACACACCTCCGCCGCAGATAATTACGGCAGGGCGGCGGCCATTCGGTTTATCGGGCAGCGGCTCAGCACCCAAATACGTAAACGTCGCCGGATATTCCTCGGTCGGCTCCTCGCCCCACAGCGCACGGTTCTCGACAATCATATGTGCTCCCTTCGCGCAAATTAAGCGCCCTTGTTTTTTGCCTTCAAGCGTACCCCACTTGAACCCGTGGCGCAGAAACACGCCAGCAATAAGTTTCCCTTCAACTGATATATCACATAATCCCAGCTCAGAGGTATCGCTGAGCAGCGTAGAATAGGGGGTGCTGACCAAGCCGCGAAACAGATATGAAACGTTTCCGGCAAACCAAACGCGCGATATGCGCCTATTTAAGTTGGAGGCAACTATGGGTCTGCTCGATTCGCTTAAGTCCACCTTCACCTCGACCGGCGAGGCGTCCGTTCCGCCCGCAGCAAGCTTCGCCACCCGCGAAGGCGTCATCTATGCCCCCGTCAACGGCGTGCTCGTCAACCTGGACGAGGTTCCCGACGAGACGATCGCCTCGGGCATGCTTGGCCAGGGCTATGGCATCGAGCCCATTACCGGCACCATCTATGCGCCCGCCAACGGCCGCATCGGTGCCACCACCGTCACCAACCACTCCATCGGCATGATTACCGAGGACGGTCTTCGCGTGTTCATCCATGTCGGCCTGGGCACCGTGGAAATGAACGGCAAGGGTTTTGCCCGCTTTGTCGAGATGGGCGATGTGGTCAAGGCAGGCCAGCCGCTCATCAGCTTCGATCGCGAGGCCATCAAGGCCGCCGGCCACGAGGACATCGTGACCGTCATCGTCTCCGAGCTCGATCGTCTTAAGAGCATCGACCATGTCGGCGAGTCCGGAACGCTTATCGGCGGCAACCCGCTCGTCAAGCTGGGCGACCCGCTGCTGGTAGCCAAGACCAAGTAGCCAGGCCCCGCGCCACACAGCCAAAAGGCACCTCGTCAAGCGCCCGCGACCATTTGGCCGCGGGCGCTTTTCGTTTGAAAAACCATCCCGCCAATGCCTTATCTGTATAGCCCAAATGAGCCGAGCTGCTAGAATACCGAACTGTATGGATAACTATCATTCAACCGTTATGGGAGGATACGTGAACCGCACCAAAATCGCGCAGCTCTATGCCGATGCCGAGTCGCTCGGCGGCCAGACCGTCACCGTCGCCGGCTGGGTCAAGTCCATCCGCGACATGAAGAACTTTGGCTTTGTTACGCTCAACGACGGCAGCTGCTTCCGCGACCTGCAGGTCGTCATGAACCGCGAGGCGCTCGACAACTACGACGAGATCGCCCATCAAAACGTCTCGGCCGCACTCATTTGCACCGGCACCGTCAAGCTGACCCCCGATGCGCCCCAGCCTTTCGAGCTTTCTGCCACTTCCATCGAGGTCGAGGGCGTCAGCGCCCCGGATTACCCGCTGCAGAAGAAGCGCGCAACCGTCGAGTTCCTGCGCACCCAACAGCACCTGCGCCCGCGCACCAACCTGTTCCGCGCCGTGTTCCGCATCCGTTCTGTCGCGGCTGCCGCCATCCACCGCTTCTTCCAGGAGCAGGGCTTTGTCTACGTCAACACCCCCATCATCACCACGAGTGACTGCGAGGGCGCCGGCGAAATGTTCCGCGTAACCACGCTCGATCCCAAAAATCCGCCCCTCACCGAGTCCGGCGAGGTCGACTGGAGCCAGGACTTCTTTGGAAAGCACGCGAGCCTTACCGTATCCGGCCAGCTCAACGCTGAGAACTTCGCCATGGCCTTTGGCGACGTGTACACCTTTGGCCCCACCTTCCGCGCCGAAAACTCCAACACCACCCGCCACGCCGCCGAGTTCTGGATGATCGAGCCCGAGATGGCCTTTGCCGACCTTAACGACTACATGGATAACGCCGAGGCCATGCTCAAGTACGTCCTTAAGGACGTTATGGCCACCTGCCCCGACGAGCTCAATATGCTCAACAAGTTTGTGGACAAGGGCCTGATCGAGCGCCTGGACCACGTGGCAAACTCCGACTTTGCCCGCGTTACCTACACCGAGGCCGTCGAGATCCTGGAGCAGGCAGTCGCTGCTGGCCACCAGTTTGATTACCCCGTCAGCTGGGGCATCGACCTGCAGACCGAGCACGAGCGCTTCCTGACCGAGGAGCACTTTAAGCGCCCGACCTTCGTAACCGACTACCCGGCCGAGATCAAGGCGTTCTACATGCGCATGAACGACGACGGCAAGACCGTCGCCGCCGCCGACTGTCTGGTTC
>CAKUGX010000146.1 GCA_934654765.1 uncultured Collinsella sp.
CTTCCGCCCGCTTCGCACTCCGCAACCACGGTGCAGTAAAGGCCCGCGTCTGCATGCTCGATCGACACCTCCCCTGCCGGAAACGTCTTGCGCACAATTGCCGCCAAACCATCACGCGCCTCACGAGCACGAACGCGCACGCGGTTCACATGCCGCTCGTAATCGCCCGATTCGAGCAAGCGCGCCAACGCAACCTGATCTACAGAGCTGACCGACGAGGCATAAAAACCCAGCTCACGCCTGAATCGTTCCATGAGCTCATCGGGCAGGACCATGTATGCTAGGCGCAGGGCCGATGACAGGCTCTTAGAAAAGGTATTGGTGTAGATGACCGATTGGGCAGCATCGATCGATGCAAGCGCGGGGATCGGCTTGCCAGCCAGACGAAACTCGCAATCGAAATCGTCCTCAATGAGATATCGACCCTGCCGCTCGGCAGCCCAGCTCAGCAGCGCGTAGCGGCGCGCGATGCTCGTCACCAGGCCAGTCGGATATTGATGAGACGGCATTAGGTGAAGAACATCCGCCCCGGCATCGAGCAGCTCGCCCAAGTTAACGCCCTCACCATCCAGCGGAATATGCCGCACTTTGCAGCCCATGGCCTGATAGATGCGCGTCAGACGCAAGTAGCCCGGATCCTCGACGGCGTATGTCTTGTCCGTGCCAAGCAGCTGAACCAACATGGTATCGAGCAACTGAGCGCCCGCACCGATGACGATGTTATCGGGATTGATGTTCATGCCCCTCGTCCCGCGAAGATAATGCGCAATTGCATGCCGCAGCCGAGCGGTGCCTTGCGCAGGTGCGGGCGAGAAGATTTCGCGCTCATCTTCGGACGCCAACGTCGCCCGCAGAGCACTTTGCCAGAGACGTGCGGCTTCCAAGGCGGAAGGAGAAAGCGCGGCGAATTGTTCAGGCTGTCCATAGGAGTCATGAACGCCAAAGCTCGCTGGAGCAGCATCTCGATCGGTATCCTCCGCAGCCGAAGCCAGAACCGGGGCTTCGGGAAGCTCGCACGCATAGTAGCCACGGCGAGGCTTTGAGCAAATATAGCCCTCGGCAAGCAACTGACTATATGCATTCTCGATAGTAATAACGCTAATTCCCAGATGACTGGCAAAGGCACGCTTGGAGGGCAGATGCTCCCCCGCCGCAATGCGACCAGCAACGATATCATCTCGAATTTGCTGGTAAACATACTCATAGAGCGATGCTCCGCCACGTTGTTCCAAATTGTAGTCAAGCATGAGTTTGCCACCTGACCTTATCGTGTCATTCAATCTGGTATTAGTCTGACCTTGTTATTATCTCGAAAACTGATTATTCCGCTATACCCAGCTCCCCTATAGGATGTTCCGTCAAGCAATACACATGCCACACAAGGGAGTAACCATGGCAGAACAGACCAGCAAGGCCGATCGCGTCAAACTCAACCGCGAGCTCGCGCAGATGCTCAAGGGCGGCGTCATCATGGACGTCACCACGCCCGAGCAGGCACGCATCGCCGAGGAGGCGGGCGCCTGCGCCGTCATGGCACTCGAGCGCATTCCGGCCGATATCCGTGCCGCGGGCGGCGTGTCGCGCATGAGCGATCCCAAGATGATCAAGGGCATCCAGGAGGCCGTCTCCATCCCCGTTATGGCCAAGTGCCGCATCGGGCACATCGTCGAGGCTCAGATCCTACAGGCCATCGAGATCGATTACATCGACGAGTCCGAGGTTCTCTCCCACGCCGACGATGTCTACCACATCGACAAGACCCAGTTTGACGTGCCGTTTGTCTGCGGTGCCCGCGACCTAGGCGAGGCGCTGCGCCGCGTCGCCGAGGGCGCCACGATGATTCGCACCAAGGGCGAGCCGGGCACGGGCGATGTCGTCCAGGCTGTGCGCCACATGCGCAAGATCCAAAAGCAGATCCGCGACATTGTTGCCCTGCGCGACGACGAGCTCTTTGAGGCGGCCAAGCAGCTGCAGGTTCCGGTCGAGCTGGTACGCGAGGTTCACGCCACGGGCAAGCTCCCCGTCGTAAACTTTGCCGCCGGCGGCGTGGCGACTCCTGCCGATGCCGCACTGATGATGCAGCTGGGTGCCGAGGGCGTTTTTGTGGGCTCGGGCATCTTTAAGAGCGGCGACCCCGCCAAGCGCGCCGCCGCCATCGTCAAGGCCGTCGCCAACTTCACCGATGCCAAGCTCATCGCCGAGCTTTCGGAGGACCTGGGCGAGGCCATGGTCGGCATCAACGCCGACGAGATCGAGATCATCATGGAGGAGCGCGGGCGCTAGTCCGGCAGAAAGGATCGCACATGAGCGATTACGCAGGCCAGACGGTCGCCGTGCTGGCGGTCCAAGGCGCTTTTGCCGAGCACGAGGCAAGGCTGTCCGAGCTAGGCGCACATTGTATTGAGCTGAGGCAGGCAGCCGATTTGAAGCAGAACTTTGATCGCCTGGTACTTCCCGGCGGCGAGTCGACGGTACAGGGCAAGCTTCTCGACGAGCTGGGAATGCTCGATAACCTTCGCGCCCGCATCGCCGCGGGCATGCCCGTCCTGGGCACCTGCGCCGGTTTAATTCTGTTGGCACGTGAACTGGCCGCGCACGACGACAAGGGCACGCCCCGTCTAGCGACCATGGACGTGCTTGTCGAGCGAAATGCCTACGGCCGACAGCTCGGCAGCTTTCGAACCAAGGGGCAGGTAGCCGGCATCGACGGTGAAGTGCCGTTGACGTTTATCCGTGCACCCCGCATCGTCGAGGTCCACGGTGACGCCAAGGCCTTAGCCGAAGTCGACTGCCGCATCGTCGCCGCCCGTCAGGGCAACCAGCTCGGCGTAACCTTCCACCCCGAACTCGACGAAGACACCCGCCTGCACGAACTATTCCTGCAGATGTAGGCAGATAAAACGAAAGTGGATTTTCGGACACTTACAAATTGAGAGTGGATAATCTCCCACTTTGAGCCACCAAGCAGGCCAAAACCGGGAGATTATCCACTCTCATAC
>CAKUGX010000147.1 GCA_934654765.1 uncultured Collinsella sp.
GCGTAGCAGGAAACGTCCAGGACCATTCCGGCATACGGATGGAAAAGTCCTGGACGTTTCCATCTTTGCGTTGCGGTCATTTTGGGCGCATACATCTCACTTTTTGCAGGCGTAGAATACGAGTATTGGAATCAAAGGGGGATTCTCATGCCAAATATCGGTAAGGACGACCATCCGAAGCTGTGGTCGCTTATTTTCGTGCTTATCATCGCGCTAACCTTCTGTTGCTTCGTCATGGGCCAAGGACTCAACAGTGGAACCAGCGTCTTCCTGGCAGGCCAAGGTTACGGTGCGAGCCTTGCCGGCGTACTTGCACTCGTCTTCTCCATTGCCGCCGCGTTAGCACGACTGTTCATCGGCCCTGTTATCGACAACGGCAAATGCTCACTCGTTATCATCGCCGGCATCGCTATCCTCACAGCAGGAACAGCACTGTCCGCTGTCGTTCAAGGCATCCCCCTCTTCACAATCAGCCGTTTGCTGCAAGGCGTGGGCTTTGGCGCAGCAACAACAGCAGCCTCGACCGCCGCAGCAAGCGTCTTACCGCGAGAACGGCTCGGCGAAGGCATTGGATACTACGGCCTCGGACAGGCTATCGCCATGAGCATCGGCCCAGCCTTCGCACTTTACCTAGTAGGAACCGATCCCTCAACGAACCTCTATGTCGGCCTTGCCCTGGTTGGGTTTGCAGGGCTTGTAATCGCCCTCAACGCACGCTATGAAAGTAAATGGCAAACTCTGCCAAGCTCCAGCGCATACCGAATCAAAATGAAAACCCGGCTCGAACTCGACTCAAAAGACGGGCAGGCACCCAGCCCCACCACAGTAACTACATCCGAAACAATTAACAGTGAAAAGTATCCTGAAGGCGACCAGGTGTCCAAGAGAACCCTGCGTGACTCATTCAACATCTTCGAGCCGCGCGCATTGCCTGGCGCCATCCCACAGATGATCATATGCCCCACTTTTGGCTTTGGCGTCTTCTTTGCTGGTCTGTACGGTACTACTCTCGGCTATACCCACGCCGGTCTCTTCTACACCATCAGCGCGGTAAGCATGATTATCATTCGCATGATTTCAAAGCGTTTCATGGACACCGTACCTGCAATCAAAACAATGACCGGAGCCGTCGCGTGCGGCATCCTCTGCTGCCTTATGCTACTTGCCGCACCGTACGGGGAACCTGTCTTCCTGGCGTCCGGAATCTTCTATGGTCTCGTCACTGGCATAAGCATGCCACTTAATCAAAGCGTAGCGGTAAAGAACACCCCGCCAGAGCGCTGGGGCGCCGCAAACGCCCTGTACCTGCTCGCCAATGACATCGGCATTGGCTTCGCAAGCGTAATCTGGGGCGTTATCAATGACTCATTCGGGTTCCAGACAAGCATCGTCTGCGTCATTGTCTGCCTTATCGCAAGCTACGCATCCGCCTGGATCGTCTACCCCGCCCGCGACAAGCGGTGGAGGCATTAGAGCGTAAGCGTCAAAATGACCGCGTAGCAGGAAACGTCCAGGACCATTCCGGCATACGGATGGAAAAGTCCTGGACGTTTCCATCTTTGCGTTGCGGTATGCCTTAGGCCGCTATGTCGCTACAGGCCCTCCTCGGCGTTGTTCGCCATCTCGTCATCGAACGCATCGGGGTCGATGTTAATTATGAAGTCGTCAGGCATCTCTTTGGCCTTCTCGGCAGCGGCTGGGTCGAGATTGCAGGACTCAGGCACCCTATCCGACCACGGCAGGAACGAGTCCACAACCTCATCGGTGAGCTCGCCGGCGTTGGGCATCTCGGTCAGCAGCCACTTGGCGTAAAGCCTGGGATTGAGCCCGTTGACCTTGGCCGTGGTGGTGACGTTGTATATCGCCGCAGACGCCCGCGCGCCGCGCGGCGCATCGCTGAAGAGCCAGTTCTTGCGCCCTACGACGAAGATTCGCTGGGCCTGCTCGGCGACGTTGTTCGAGAGCTCCAGGTGCCCGTCTTCGAGCACGTTCATGACGTAGGGCCAGAACTCCACGGCGTACTGCAGCGCACGGTGCAGCGCCAGCTTCGGCGAGGCTAGGGGAAGCTGGGCCCGCGCCCATCCCCCGAAGTCCCCCATGAGCGGGCGGAGCTCCGCGTCGCGGGCGGCCTTCCTGGCGCCCGGCTCCATGTCGTCGAACTTGGAGTCGGCCTTGAACATGGCGTCGATCCTGCGCCTTGCCTCGAGCGCAACGCTGGCCGCAGACGCCGCCTTGGCGTCGCCGCCGGCGATCTTCACGATTTGGGCGAAGTAGCGGCGCACGTGGACGAGGCACGCCGTGTTGGCGATGTTGGGGTTGCCGAGATTGAAGTAGGGTTTGTAGCCGTCGGTGGTGAGCGTGCCGGACCAGCCCGCGAGGAACTCCTGGGCAACGCCCTTCCTGCGGGTCTCGTGGTATTCGAATACATACACGGGCACGTCGCAGCGCGCCGAGCAGTCGAGGACAAGGCCGACACGGCGGGTGACCTCGACCTTCATCTCGGAGAGCACGCAACCGCACTCGGGGCATGCGCGCTCTCCTGCGGGAATCTCATGGTCGATTACCAAGGTCTCGAACTTGGAGTAGTCGATGGTCGTCTTCCCGCCGCGCTTGCGAGGCTTTTTGGGAAGAGCTTCTTCGATGTCGGGCTCAACAGCGTCAGGCTTGGCTGTAGCCTCGACCTCGTTGAACAGCGGGAGCTGCTCAGGGATTACCTTCTCGGAAGACGAGCCGAAGCGGTGCTGGGCGGAGAGCTTTATCTGCTCGATCATGGAGTCGATGGCGGCGCGGGCCTCAGCGAGCTGCGCCTTGAGCGCGGAGACGGCTTCCGCCGACTTGGCGGCGAGATCGGCCATGTCGGATGCGAGCTTGGCGTTTTCTTTGGCAAGCGCGTCGTTCTGCGCGGCCAGCGCCCGCACCTGCGCAATGAGCGCGGCGACCTGGTCGTCAGCGGATGCTCGCATGTCCTGGGCCTCTCCATGCGCATATTA
>CAKUGX010000148.1 GCA_934654765.1 uncultured Collinsella sp.
TATCGAACGCGCGTAAGGCGTTTGGCGGCAATGAGGTGCTCAAGGATATCTCACTCGAGGTCAAGCGCGGTGAGGTCGTGGCGATTATCGGACCTTCGGGCGGCGGTAAGTCCACGCTGCTGCGCTGCGCCACGCTGCTCGAGACGCTCGACGGCGGCTCGCTTTCGTTTGGCGACCTTGCGGTTGCGACGGATGCGGGATCGGGCGCGGTCTATGCGAAGGGAGATGTTCCCAAGCAAGCGCGCTCGCGGTTTGGTCTGGTGTTCCAGAACTACAATCTGTTCCCGCACTATACCGTGATGAAAAACATCATCGATGCGCCGATTCGCGTGCTTAAGCGTCCGCGCGAGCAGGCGGAAGCCCGCGCTCACGAGCTGATTGCACAAATGGGGCTGACGGGAAACGAGAACAAGGTGCCATGTGAGCTTTCGGGCGGTCAGCAACAGCGTGTGAGTATCGCCCGCGCACTGGCGCTCGACCCGGAGATCTTGTTCTTTGACGAGCCGACCTCGGCGCTCGATCCCGAGCTGACGGCCGAGGTGCTGCGTGTCATTAAGGACCTCGCTGCGCAGAACATGACGATGGTGATCGTGACCCACGCAATGCAGTTTGCGCGCGATGTTGCCGACCGCGTGGTCTTTATGGATGGCGGTCGTATTGTCGAGGAGGGTCCTGCCGAGCAGGTCATCGACCATCCGCGCGAGCGGCGCACGCGTGAGTTCTTGAGCCGTATCGAGGGATAGGCTCAGGTATTTACTCAACTATTAATTGAGGCGAAGCCGCCACAGGTCTTACGGTCTGTGGCGGCTTTTTGTTTACATCGACGGGGTTCAATAATTGCCTCACAAGCTTGTCTCTTCCTCTCGCCGCCTGTATTCATACGTGTGCCGAAAGGTATGCATGGACAGCCGCCCGTGAGGGTAGGGTGGTGGCATAGGACATTTGGAGGGTGAGTCGGCTCGGCTGCCGACCATGCTGCTCCCGGGACGGCACCGACCGCGAACTCTCCCCGTTGGCGTCGCGCATTGCGCGCGGCCCTGCAAGGAGGTCATCATGGGTGCTCCCAAGACCGGTAACGTAAGGAACGTGGTGCTCGTAGGCCAAGGCGGGGTGGGCAAGACTTCACTCGCCGAGGCCATGCTCCACCTTTCCGGCAAGACCGCCCGCCTGGGCGGCCACGACGGCACCAAGCCCACGCTCGACTATGACCCCGAAGAGGTCAAGCGTGCATTTTCCATCTCGACGACCATTGCGCCGATCGACTGGAAGGGCGCCCGCATCAACGTGCTCGATGCTCCGTGCTACCCCGATTTTATCGGCGACGCCTTTGCTGCGATGAGCGTCTGCGAGACGGCTCTGTTTGTGGTCGACGCCGAGGCCGGCCCGCAGCCTACGACGGTTAAGCTCTGGTATGCCGCCGAGGACCTGCGCCTGGCACGCGCGGTGTTCGTAAACCGCCTGTCGCGCTCCGAGGCCAGCTTTGCGACCACGATGGACCTGCTGCAGGAGCGCTTTGGCACGCGCCTGGGCGCCGTGACTCTTCCCTGGGGCGAGGGCGAGGACTTTGACGGCATCATCGACCTGGTGCGCATGAAGGCGCGCCATTGCAACGGCACCGAAGCCGTTGAGTCGGAGATTCCCGAGGAGTATCGTGCCCAGGCCGAGGAAGCCCATGACCATCTGTGCGAGCTGGTGGCCGAGGCTGACGACGAGCTGATGATGAAGTACTTGGAAGGCGAGGAGACGCTGACGCAGGAGGAGCTTGAAGGCTTGCTGTCTAAGGCGATCGCCGAGCGCATCTTTGTGCCGGTCTTTGCGGGCGATTGCATTAAGGAGCAGGGCGTTAACTCGCTGATGGACGACATCGCCACATACTTCCCGGCGCCGACGGACTACGGCGAGATGCCGCTCATCGACGGTGATTCGCTTAAGATTTCGAGTGACGATGACCGTCCGGTGGCGTTTGTGTTTAAGACGCTGGCCGATCCGCAGCAGGGCCGCATCAGCTTTATCAAGGTGCTGACGGGCACGCTTGAGCCGGGTCTTGAGTTGGTCAACGCGCGTACCCGCAAGAGCGATCGTTTGGCTCACCTGTATGTGATGTGCGGCCGCGATATGACCGAGGTTGGCCATGCCTATGCCGGCGACATCATCGTGGCGCCCAAGCTGGCTGCCGAGACGGGCGATACGCTCTCCATTACCGGTAAGGTCGAGGCGGCGGCGTTTAAGTTCCCCAACTCGCAGTACCGCATCGCCATTGAGGCCGAGAATCGCGGGGACGAAGAGAAGCTCTACACGTTTATTGAGAAGGCCTGCAAGGCAGACCCGACCATGAGCATCGACCGCGACGAGGAGACCGGGCAGACTATCATCTCGGCGGTGGGCGAGGCGCAGGTTTCGGTGCTGCTCAACCGTCTGGAGGACCGCACCAAGGTTGCCGCCAAGAGCGTGCCGATTCGTATTCCGTATCGCGAGACCATCCGCCGCACGGCGAGCGCCCAGGGCCGCCACAAGAAGCAGACCGGTGGCGCCGGTCAGTATGGTGACTGCTGGCTGCGCGTGGAGCCGCTCATTGGGCCCGACGGCACGAGCGACGGCTACGAGTTTGTGGATGAGGTCGTGGGCGGCCGCATTCCGCGCTCGCTGATTCCCGCCGTGGACAAGGGCGTCCAGGAGACCATGAAGGACGGCATTATTGCCGGCTATCCGCTCACGGGCATTCGCGTCGCGGTGTACGACGGTTCGTATCACAGCGTCGACTCCAACGAGATGGCGTTCCGCGCGGCGGCTCGCATTGGCCTGCGCAAGGCATGTGCCGATGCCGACCCGGTGGTGCTGGAGCCCATCGAGGAAATCACGGTGACGATCCCCGAGAGCTACGCCGGTGCCGTGATGGGCGACATCTCGGCCTCGCGCGGTCGCGTGACGGGCATGGAGACCGATGAGCGCGGCGACACCGTGGTCAT
>CAKUGX010000149.1 GCA_934654765.1 uncultured Collinsella sp.
GTGTCGCTGCCACGCCCAGGTCCTTGCCGCCGTTGGCCGGGATAATGTCGCAGAACAGGTCGCACCAGCGCGTGGTGAGCGAATTCGACACAGCATCGGTCACGATATGCTCGTCGGCGGGGTCGACGAAGGCGCAGAACTGGTAGACCGGCGCGTCAAAGGCGTGCTCAAACGGCTCCTCGTGGTAGACAATCCCCGCGTTGTTGCCAGCCGTCACCACGCGCTCGGACAGGCGGTTCACAAACGAGTTCTCGCCCTGCATGCACAGCGAGTCGTAGCGCCCCTGCGCCACCTGGTCCACAATCACCGCAACGTCGTCCGGATCGATCGGGCAGCTGCGATAAACGCCCTTGGCATCAAAACAGTGCTGGCCCGAAAGCGTAATGTACGCATCCCATCCCAAGTCGAACAGCCAATCCGGCATCTGGTAAGTCGGGCGGCCCGTGGCGATTACGCACGCAATCCCCTGCTCGTGAAAGCTGTCGAGCACCTGCTGCGCCGACGCCGGAATCCGATGGTTCTTAAAGCTCAGCAACGTGCCGTCGATATCGAAAAACGCGGCCTTGATCATCCTCGCCTACTCCTCGCCCTCGAGCTTCTCGCTCGCCTCGAGCCACGCCATCTCCAACTCGTCCATGGCGGCGTGAGCCTCATCAATCTTTGCCTGCTGCTCGCCCAGCGCCGTGTAGTTGGTGGGGTCGACCTGGGCCATCGCGGCCTCGGCCTCCTCCACGCGGGCGCGCTGCGTCTCCATTTTGCGCTCGAGCGAGCTCACCTCGCGGCGGAGCTTCTGGCGCTCGGCGTTGGAAAGGCCATTGGGCTGGCCACTCGACTTGGGCTTTTCGGCCGCAGCCGCCGCGGCGCCGGTATCAAACGTGCCGGTCTTGGCGCTCGGCGCACCCACGGGCTCGCCCTCGGCGGTGGCGTTGCACAGACGCAGGTACTGGTCCACACCGCCGGGCATATGCGTCAGGTGGCCGCCGAGCAGCGCCCACTGCTGGTCGGTCACGCGCTCCATCAAGAAGCGGTCGTGCGTCACCAGAATCAGCGTGCCGGGCCAGCCGTCAAGCAGGTCCTCGACAATCGCCAGCATATCGGTATCGAGGTCGTTGCCCGGCTCGTCCAGGATGAGCACGTTGGGCTCGTCTAGAATCGTCAGCAGCAGCGACAGGCGGCGGCGCTGGCCGCCCGAAAGGTCACCGATGCGGCTCCAGAGCTGCTGGGTCGTAAAGCCCAGGCGCTCGCAGAGCTTCTCGGGCGAGGTCTCCTTGCCGTCGATGACGTAGTACTTCTTGTAGTTGCTCAGCACCTCGCGGATCGTATCGCCCATAAAGGGCTCGAGCTCCTCGAGCTGCTGCGACAGCACGCCAAAGCGCACCGTCTGGCCGATCTTCACGCGGCCGCGTAGCGGCGCGATCTTGCCCTGGATCACGTCGAGCAGCGTGGACTTACCGGCACCGTTCTCGCCCAGCAGACCATAGCGGTCGCCCGCGCCGATAAGCCAGGTCACGTCGGAGAGCACCTGCTTGGGCGCGCCGTCGGTGTCCGCATAGCCGGCGTCAACGTCGATCACGTCGATGACCTGCTTGCCCAGGCGGCTCACGGCAAGTCGCTTGAGTTCCAGCTCGTCGCGCACGGGCGGCACGTCGGCGATGAGCTCGCGGGCTGCCTCCACGCGAAACTTGGGCTTGGTGGAACGGGCCTGGGCGCCGCGGCTCAGCCACGCGAGCTCCTTGCGCGCCATGTTGCGGCGGCGCTCCTCGGTGACGGTGGCCATGCGGTCGCGCTCCACGCGCTGCAGGATGTATGCCGAGTAGCCGCCCTCAAAGGGATCGACCTGGCCGTCGTGGACTTCCCACATACTGGTGCAGACCTCGTCCAAGAACCAGCGGTCGTGCGTGACCACGAGCATGGCGCCCTGGCCGCGCTGCCAGCGGGCCTTAAGATGGCGCGCGAGCCAGTTGATGGTGCGCATGTCCAGGTGGTTGGTGGGCTCGTCGAGCATGAGCACGTCGTAGTCGCCGATCAGCAGGCGCGCGAGGTCCACGCGGCGGCGCTGGCCACCCGAAAGCTCGCCCACCGTACCCTCCCAGGGCACATCGCTAATGAGGCCGGCGAGGATCTGGCGCGTGCGGGGGCTCGATGCCCACTCGTACTCGGGCGTGTCGCCCACGACGGCATGATGCACGGTGTCGGTATCGACAAGCTGGTCCTTTTGGCCGAGCAGGCCGATCGTGGTACCGCGGCGATGCGTCACGCGGCCATCGTCTGGCTCCAGCGTGCCCGCGAGCACGCTCAGCAACGTCGACTTGCCGTCGCCGTTTTTACCGACAATACCAATGCGGTCGCCCTCGCCCACGCCGAGCGTCACGCTATCGAAAATATGCTTGGTGGGAAACTCTAGGCTGACGGAATCGCATCCCAAAAGAATCGCCATATGCCCTGCTCCTTCGTAGAAATTCAACGTTGTCCATGATAGCGAAAACCACCACAAAGGTGCCTGTCCCCTTTGTGGTGGTTTTGGGCGGGCGCAGTCGACGAGCGCAACCCCGCAAACGCAAAAAGGCGGGCCATCTCCCGCAAGAGATGACCCGCCTCTCCAATCAGTCCCGTGGCGACCGTGGCCGCCGCGGGCCTCAAGCATGTCCCGGACTAGGAGAACATGCCGGTGAGGTAATCATTCAGCCGCTTATCCTTGGGCCGTTGGAAAATCTCGTCGGTCTCGTCGTACTCAACCATATCGCCCATGTAGAAGAACGCCGTGCGGTTGGACACGCGCGACGCCTGCTCCATGTTGTGCGTCACGATGACGATGGCGCGGTCGGCCACAATCGACGACATAAGGTCCTCGATTGCCAGCGTCGAGATGGGGTCGAGCGCCGAGCAGGGCTCGTCGAACAAAATCACGTCGGGGTTGAGCGC
>CAKUGX010000150.1 GCA_934654765.1 uncultured Collinsella sp.
GGCGTATCCTTATTATAATAAACCTTGTGCTGGATCAGCTGCTTGGCGTGGCCGCAGCTTTCGGCCAGGTCCCACGGCACATCCATCATACTGCCAAAGGCGATAACAACGGGCTGCTCGCTTAACAAAGTAAGCTGTTTCTGGATGGCGGCGCCCATCTGATCCAGCCCCAGCTGAACCTGGCGAGCGTTGAACTCGGCCGGGATGCAGAAAATCGCCGCGAGCAACGAATGGTCAGCCCAGGCGTAATAGGCGCGGTAGACTTCCAGCAGAAGTTCGTTGCAGCCGTACTGCAAAATTTTGCGGAACTGGCCGTAGATATCCTGGTGCATGTTCAGTTTCAGGGCGCTGATGGCCTCGATGCGGGCGAGCATGACGGTGTATTTTTGCGGCTGATCCTGCAAAAGCCCCATTTTGGTCATCAATTCACGGCGGGCCGTCGCTTTTTCGCCGTGCACCGGTTCGCCGCTGATGAGTGAGAGCACGATGTGTTCCTGCAGTACATCGCGGAAGCTGTGCAGCACCTGGTCGTTGGCGGCGGCGCGGGCCTGTTCCTGGGTGCTGACACGGGCCAGGTAGGTCAGGCAGTCCTCGGCTTCCTCGGGCGGGATGTTGGTTTTCAGCCGGATATTTTCGGCGGCTTGCAGTTCGTTGGCGTTTTGTGTGTAAATGGTGTTGAACCAGATGAACAGCAAAATCACGACCACAATGATCATGCCCGCCCACAGGCGGCGGTTGGTGTTGTGCGTTTTGTTCAGCACATTGGCATAGGGCAGTGTCTGCACGTAACGCCAGCCGTAGGTGGCATCCTCGGTCGTGGCGGTCAGGTAGCGGCCCTCTTTGGTGGAGATCAGCACGCCGTCGGCCACGGTCACGCTCGTATCCTGCCGGGACAGCAGTTCGTCATACGTTTCCGGGATGTCCCCATCCTGCTGGCTCCAGATCAGATTTCCTTTGCTGTTGTAGATCCACAAAGTGTTGCTGTAGTTGGTATCCCGCGAGGCTTCGGCCTCGGTGATCAGGCGGTTGCCTAGGTCATTGATGCTTATATTGTACACCAGCCACTTGTTTTGCAGCGTGGAAAGGTACGGCACACGGCTGACCATCGAAATATAGGTATCCTCCTGCCGGTAGGGCGTGCGCACGGTACGGATATCATCCAGCAATTGCATACCACCGCGGGATGCGTGGTATTGCAGACGCCAGCTCAAATCATAAAATTCATCATCGGCATAGCCGATTTTATCCAAGGAATTATAAATGGTATGGTTCAGGTTGCAGATCAGATAGGCGCTGTTGATGTTGGGGTACGGCTCGGTATTTTGGCGCAGCACCTGGCAGGCCAGCGCGGCGTCAACCTCGTCGTCCTTTGCTTCGGTGCGGCCCACATCAATATAATGGATGTTGGAGGTGCTCTCGTTCATGATGAGCGCGATGGAATCCAGCGTACTGACCGCAAAATCCCGCTGGCGCTCCGACGTTTCGCGCAGGGTGGCGGTCGTATTATTCAGCATTTCCTGGTTTTGGGTGCTAGCCAGGATACTGCCTGCCAGGATGGGCGCAAACAAAATCAGCAGCAGCACCGCCCAGGTTTGCGGGCGGCGGAAGATGCTGCGCATCACCACAGCAGGGTCAATATTATGGGGCGATTTGCGGTATTCCATGATTCACCAATTCCGTCTTTCCGGGGTCAGCGGCACAAAATTGCAGGTTTTGTACATTCTCAGCCTGCCATATAGGGGATGTCGCCGACCATTTTTTTGCTTTGCTTCTCCTTTTCAGCATACAATGCGCACCAAAATTTGTCAACACTGTTTATTGGGCTTGTCGCTTTTTGCCAAGTGCCTGGCGCATTGCCCAAGCGGGGAGCGGTTTCTTTGTGTGGTTTGCCAGTAGGTACACAAAAAGCGCGATTCCAGCAGATGATATGGGGCGTAAAATAGCGGAATTTGATAGCAATGACAGGTTTTGTCCATTGAATCTTCGCAATTTCTGCCCAATAATGGACTTGTCGAAAGCGAAACGACGCTGCGGGCGTTCTTCAGCGCGTGCAGACCGCAGCACTGTTTCCCAGATAAAAAGAGAGAAACCGTAAAAACAAGGAGGCACAAACACCATGAAAAAAGCACTGAAAGTCCTGAGCACCGTTATGGCCGCCGGTATGCTGGCCGCCTGCGGCAGCACCGCAGCATCTTCATCTTCTACTGCTGCGAGCACTGCTGAAAGCACCGCAGCATCCAGCGACGAGGCCGTTACCCTGCGCCTTGGCCACACCCAGCCCACTGACCCCCAGGTCAACATTACTGCTGAGCGCTTTGCCGAGCTGGTCAATGAGTACAGCGGCGGCTCTGTTACCGTTGAAGTTTACCCCAACAGCACCTTTGGTTCTGCTTCTGAAATGAACGCCGCCGTCCAGAGCGGCGACCTGGACCTGTATGTGAACGCTTCTGCTCAGTTCGCATCCCAGTACGAGCCGATGACCGTTGTGGACGCCTGGTATATGTTTAATGATACCGACCACCTGATGAAGTTCTACAGCCCCGACTGCGAGGTTTACCAGACCCTGTGCGAAGGCCTGAAGGAAGCCTGCAACATTGACAGCCTGGCCCCCATCTACTACGGTGCCCGCCACATGACCGCCAACACCCCGCTGAACAGCGTTTCTGACCTGAAGGGCCTGAAGATGCGTGTTGCCAGCGACCCGATGCCCACCGCTTTCTTTGAGGCCATGGGTGCCACCCCCACCCCCGTTGCTTACAACGAGACTTACCTGGCCTTGCAGCAGAACGTTGCTGACGGCGAAGAGAACCCCGCTGCTTCCATCACCAGCATGAAGTTCTACGAGGTCCAGAAAACTTTGAACCTGACCGCCCACCAGTACCAGAT
>CAKUGX010000151.1 GCA_934654765.1 uncultured Collinsella sp.
AGGACCTCGGGGGCGTTCGGTTAACTGCGGGAGCGTGCCGTCAGCTCAATGTGTTCGGTTGGGATCGGAAATCAACCCAAATTCAGCATCAACCATTACTATCTTCATCTGATCACCGTAGCGAGCGCAAACGATTCACCTGCTTAAGCAACGAAAGCTATCTCTAGCGTTACGAAAGAAAGCGCTAATTGGTCAACCGACGCCCGTTCGCCCACTCCAGCTTACCCAGACATCTTCCCCACAATGTCTATGTCCCAACGGATGGGTACCATTTACCTGGGTGCACCTGGGGCAACGGGCCGGCAGGCCCGCGAAAGGTCGCTCGTAGAACACGCAACATCAAACACGACAGAAGAGGCGAACGACAGATGCCGGACCCCGGACGACAGCACCGCATAAGAGGAGCATTCCGACCACAGCCGAACAACTCCAGCTACTAGGCAGGCGCCCGCATGGGCGCCTTTTACTTTTCGGGGACTTAGCTCGCAGCTAAGGCGTGCGACTCATGGCCGTTTCGTGAAGGCACGACCAGCTCGACCCACCTCGACCCGTCTCCGCTCCCGCCGTACGCGCCAAGCGTCATTAGGCGGTTCAATCGTCGCGCAGACGAAAAGGCACACGGTGTCGTGCGGTGTCCTCGCGCGGTGCCGCACGGGAAGATTGGAGGAACCATGGCACGCACAGCCGAATGCGCCGCGCCCGAGGGCAACCAAGATCGCGACGAATGGATGACGGTGATCGAGATGCAGGAGTACATGAGGGCGAGCCGAAACAAGGCGTACGACCTCATCTGGTCGGGGGAGATCGACTCGTACAGGCTCGGAAGGAAATGGCGGCGGCGACCGCCCCGGGAGCCGCCCGCGGCCGGGCACGCGAGGGAGCCCCGAGACGAAAGGAGCTCGAGGACGACCATGACCAAGAGCACTAGCAGGAGCCAGGTGAGGCCCATCGCATCGACCAACGCGATATTCGGCGCCGACGAGGCGCGCGATGCTGCGCATCAGCCGCAACGCCATGCACCGGCTCGCCCCCCCCTTGCACTCACCGCCAGAGCATGCTATAAGGTTATTGGTGGCTTATTGAGCTACCTCCAAGTGCCGGGGGAGTCCCCCGGCTATTTTTTTATCCATTCCATTGGAGTCCCCATTGGCCAAGGAGCCCAGCATCTTCGTCGACGAGAGCGGCGACCGCGGCGGCAAAGCTCGCTACTATCTGCTCACACTCGTCTTTCACGACCAGGCAGACAGCATCGCCGAGGCGGTCACGGGCTATGAGGCCAAGCTTGCCAGGGCCGATCTCCCTAACATTCCGCTTCACTCCGAGCCTCTCATGAACGGGCACAAGGATTATGAGTTTCTTAGCATCGAGCAGCGCAAGGTGATGCTCGCCTACTTCTCCTCGTTCGTCCGCAAACTTCCCATTTCCTATATCACGTTCGTCTACCGCCGCAGCCAGTTCGAAGACCCGGCAAGGCTAATGGAGCGCATGGGGCGCGACATCTCCTCCGCCATGATTGAACACCTGGGCTTCTTCCAGTCCTTCGACGATGTGAAGGTCTATTACGACAACGGTCAGGACATCGTCAAGCAGGCGCTCGACCGCTCGGTGGGCAAGGTCCTCTCAAAAGGGGTCGTCCGACGCCGCAAGACCTCGATGACCGACTACCGCCTCGAGCAAGTGGCGGATTACCTCTGCACTATCGAACTTGCCTTGGTCAAATACGAAGCCAAGGAGAACGGTGAGACGTACAACAAGTTCTTCGGAGGTATAGGCTCTTTCAAGAGGAACTGGCTCAAGCAAGCCCGCAGCAAGCGGATATAGCTGGTCTCTCGGTTTCGCAAGGAACGGTCAGCTCTCCTCTGGCGGGGAA
Organism: uncultured Collinsella sp.; assembly: GCA_934654765.1. Lineage (GTDB taxonomy): Bacteria > Actinomycetota > Coriobacteriia > Coriobacteriales > Coriobacteriaceae > Collinsella. The sequence goes on from CAKUGX010000151.1 coordinate 1,871, forward strand.
CCCCGGGCGACGTGCTTCGAGCAGCGGAAGATGAAGCGCAAGCAGAAGCAGCGCGGGCATTGATCGGTGCCGACATGGGCCCAGACGTGAACAGTGCTACGTCCCCTGTTCACGGGGCGCGAAACCATAAAGGTTATCCAGCGGTTGCCAAACGAAAAGCCCCTGACCTGTTTGTGCAGGTCAGGGGCTCGGAAACGCTAGATATCAGCTACTCCCACTCGATGGTCGCGGGCGGCTTGGACGTGATGTCGTAGCACACGCGGTTGGCGCCAGGAACCTCGGCAACGATGCGGCCGGAGATGCGGGCCAGAACGTCGTAGGGCAGCTTGGCCCAGTCGGCGGTCATGGCGTCGCTGGACTCGACGGCGCGCAGGATGATCGGGCGCTGGTAGGTGCGCTCGTCGCCCATAACGCCGACGGACTTGATGTCGGGCAGGACGGCGAAGTACTGCCAGCAGCTGTGCTCGGAGTTGCGCTCGCCGGTCTGCTCAAACAGACGCTGGTTGTAGGCGTCGAGCTCCTCGCGCACGATGGCGTCGGCGTTCTTGAGGATCTCGAGCTTCTCCTTGTCGACCGCGCCGATGATGCGGATGGCAAGACCCGGGCCCGGGAAGGGCTGGCGGAACACGATGTGACCCGGCAGGCCGAGCGCCAGACCAAGCGCACGGACCTCGTCCTTAAAGAAGTGATCGAGCGGCTCGATAAGGTCGAAGTGCACGCCCTCGGGGAACGGGATCAGGTTGTGGTGGCTCTTGATGGTGGCCGTCTTGCCGCCCGTCTTGCGAGCGCCAGACTCGATGATGTCGGGGTAGATGGTACCCTGAGCCAGGTACTTGACCGGCTTGCCATCGGTCTCGAGCTGCTGCGCCACGGCGAAAAACTCTTTCCAGAACTGCGTGCCAATGATGCGACGCTTCTCCTCGGGCTCGGTCACGCCGGCCAGAAGCTCGGCATAGCGGTCCTCGGCGTGGACGTGGATGAAGTCGACGTCAAA
>CAKUGX010000152.1 GCA_934654765.1 uncultured Collinsella sp.
CGGGCAGCATAAGCGGTCGAAACCGAAGCCAGCGTAATGGTCGGAAGCACATAGTGCATCCAATCCTGATACTGAGAGCTGGCACCGCCGGCACCCGAGATCGGCATGGAGAATGCACCGCCGGTGGCATCCTTGAGAATGACGCCAAAGAACAGCTGCAGCAACATACCGAGCCAGAAGGCCGGAACAGCAACGAGAATCGATGTGGTGAGCGTTACCACAATATCCCAGAAGGAATAACGCTTAACCGCCGAAATGATACCCGCACCGATACCCATGATTGCCTCGAGCACGATGGCGCACGCGGCAAGTTTGACCGTATACGGATACTTCTGGGCAAAGATTTCCGTAACCGGCAGCTTGCGCTGGTACGAATTGCCCAGATCGCCATGAAGCAGGCCGTTCATGTAATACAAGTAACGGTCCACGAGCGACGTTTGAACGGGGTCGCCGTTCTCGTCAAGAATCGCGTTGCCATCCTCGTCGGTCTGGAACAGGTGGTAGCGAACGCGAAGCTGAAGCTCTACCTCAGGGGACAGAGCCTTGTCTCCACCGATCAGCTTGATCGGATCTCCCGGCACGATATTCTGGAGGGCGAACAGAATCAGCGTAACGCCCAAAAACACCGGGATGAACTGAAGCACACGTTTAACGATGTACTTACCCATACCACTCCCCTATCTAGGGATTAACCTAAATGGGATGCCGATCGCCAGACCGGCATCCCAAAATTACCATCAGCCAGTTTACCCCAGGTTAGGGGGAACTGTATGTTTCCCATGAGGTCTACGTAAATACTTGACCCTCACGGAAGCTGCAAACTCTTAGGCGAGTTCAGCGGTACCCAGCTCGGCGTGCTTCTGCGGATCGACATAGAGGTGCTTGATGCGATCGGAGCCGGCGATGGTGTGCGTGTAGAACATCACCGGGATGACCGGGCAGTCGGCAGCGACCATTGCGTCGGCCTCCTGCATCTTAGCGACGCGCTCTTCGTCGTCAACCGTGGTACGAGCCTCGTCGACCTTGGCGTCGAACTCGGGGTTGTTGTAACCGGAGCGGTTGTCGCCACCGAGGGAGTCGGAGTGGAACAGCGGATACAGGAAGTTGTCCATGATCGGGTAGTCGGCAATCCAGCCCAGACGACCGAACTGATAGTTGAAGTTCTGGTACTGCTCGAGCAGGGCAGACCACTCGGGGGTATCGGAGACAGCGGTAACGCCAACCTTGGCGAGGTCGCCGATGATGGACTCCATGATCTCCTTGTGGCCACCGTCCTGGTTGTAGGAAAGGGTCACGTTAATGCCACGATCGCCGTTAGCGCCAGCGGGAGCAACCTTGTCGAGGTACTCGTTAGCCTTGTCGACGTCGTAGGCGCAGAACTCCCATGCGCCCTCCTTGTAGCCATCGATGCCCGGAGGAACAATGCCGTCGGCGGGGGTACGGGTACCCTTGAAGATGGTCTTGCAGATGGCCTCACGGTTGATGGCCAGGGAAATACCCCTGCGCAGGTCGGCGTTGTTGAACGGCTCGGCCGTATTGTTGCAGGTCAGGTAGTAGGTGGAAGGCTCGGCGCCGAGCAGCATGCGCTCGCCGTCACCCATGGTGTAGCCGTCCTTGGACACGCCGCGATCCTTCTTGGCGGCGTCGATCTGAGCAACGGGAACGTCGCAGATGTCAAGGTTGCCGGCCTGGAACTCCTTGTAGGCGGTCTCCATGTCCTTGATGACCTGGAAGTGGATGCCATCGATCTTGGCCTTGTCGCCATAGTAATCGTCGAACTTCTTGAGGTTGATCTCCTGACCATCCTCCCACTTGCCGTCCATCATGAAGGGGCCGTTACCGATCGGGGCAAGGTAGAAGCTCTTGACATCGGACTCGGCGCACTCGGGAACCGGGGACAGAGCCGGGTGAGAGGCGACGAAGGGGAAGTCGGCGTAAGCGGAAGACAGCTTGACGACGAGGGTCTCATCGTCGGGGCAGGTAACACCGCTGAGCTCGGTAGCGTTACCGGCAAGTAGATCGTCATAGCCCTCGACCATGGAAAGGTGATAGGAGACCTCGGAAGGGCCGTACTCGGTAGCGATGGCCGACTTGGTGTTGACCAGACGCTCCCAACCGAGCTTGAAGGACTTGGAGGTAACGTCGTCACCGTTGTGGAACTTGGCCTTCTTGATCTTGAAGGTGAACTCGGTGGCGTCGTCGTTGGCCTCGAAGGACTCGCAAGCCAGCGGGACAATCTTGCCCTTCTCGGCGTCATAAGAGGTCAGAGCGTCGAACAGCTGATAGTTGACCTGAGTACCCTGATCTTCCTGGACGTTGTAGGGGTCGATGCAGACCGGGTTGTTGATGTAGAAGTTCAGCGTCGAACCGGACTCAGAACCGGAAGCGTCGCCGCCCTTCTTGCCGCATGCGGCAAGAAAAGCCATGGAGCTCGCAGCGAGGGTGCCGCCAACAAAGGCGCGACGACCCATAACGGGCTGGTGGAACATAGAATCAGCCATGCCATCCTCCTTATGAGATAGGACAAAGAAATGTTCAGTCGGACATATGTCGAGACAATCCGATCCGAACCATCAAAACGCCGCCCACTGCTATGGCTGGTTATGCACAACAGGCCAACGTTTTGCAATACAGTAGCGCATTTTATTCACGATTTGGGGCTAATTCCGGTTAACGGTCGAGAATTTCTTTAGTTGGGCGAAGTATGTGGGGATATTTTGACTCTGTTACAAGTCTGTAAACAAAAAGGGCCCCGCACATGCGGGACCCTTTACAAACGTATATACGACGATGCTTAGTAGCCAACGATGCCCTGCGGGAAGAAGAACATGCACAGAACGACACACAC
>CAKUGX010000153.1 GCA_934654765.1 uncultured Collinsella sp.
GGCCAGCATGGCTCCGACCGAAATGGCTTCGGCTGAAGCGAATCCGGCCGAAGCGACCCCGGCCACAGCTGAAACAGCCGCCGAACCGCACGCGCCCCGCCTCGATGGGGCCGACATAGCCGCTGCCGCAAACCAAGCCGCAGCAAAAGCGTGGGACAAGCATCGTGCACGCATTCTTAGCCGCATTGCCGAAAAGGAAATCGCACGCGACATCGTGACGCTCGCCGGCATGACGGAAATCTACTGCGCCGACCACCACGCCGCCACCGACCGCACGCCATACGAAAGCGAAGCCACCGCCGTGGGCATGTATCCCCAGCACAAGATTCCGCGCCTTTGCCCCGAATGCGCCGCGCATTTGCGCTACGGCGAAATTCGCCGAGCACTGTGCCGACGCGAGCCGCGCCCTGCATGTAAAACCTGCAAGAGCCATTGCTACACGCCCACCGAATCGGCGTGGCAGCGCCGCGCCATGGCCTATGCGGGCCCCAGGGCAATGTTCCGCGGGCACGCGATTGAAGCAATTCGCCACCTCATTCGCACCAGAAAGAGCTGAGGCGGCGTTTCCATCTGCAGAAAAAAGATTCCATTCCCCAACTTTCTCGCCCTTTGCGCTTTATCATAGACGCGTGAAGGAAACCAGCAACGCCGCCCGTGGGCGCGCGTGGGGAAACGAGGGCACCATGATCAATCAACGCATGTACGAGTTGGGCAGCGAACCGTCGGCAATTCGCGAGCTGTTCGCATACGGCCAAGCGCGCAAGGCCGAAATCGGCGAGGATAACGTCTTCGACTTCAGCATCGGCAACCCCAGCGTTCCGGCTCCCAAGGAGGTCTCCGATTGCATCAGGCGCCTGATGGACGAGGACCCCGTGGCTCTTCACGGCTACACGCCCAGCCCCGGTGCGCTTGCCCCGCGCCAGGCAGTTGCAGATAACATCAAGAAGAACTTTGGCATCGACGCGGACCCGGCCCAGGTCTATCTCACCCACGGTGCCGCTGCGGCGCTGGCCATCTGCCTGTCTGCTGTCGCCTGCCCGGGCGACGAGGTTATCGTCCCCACGCCGTACTTCACGGAGTACAGGACCTGGATCGAGCAGGCCGGCGCCACCATCGTGGAAGTGCCCTGCCAGGCTCCGAGCTTCCAGCTCGACATCGACGCGATCGAGGCGGCCATCACACCCAAGACTGCGGCGATCATCGTCGACAGCCCCAACAACCCCGTCGGTACCATCTACTCGCGCGAGAACCTCGAGGCGCTGGCAGCGATTCTGACCAAGAAGGAGCAGGAGCTCGGCACCAAGATCTACCTCATCGCCGACGAGCCCTACCGTGCCATCACCTACGGCAAGGAAGTCCCCTACATCCCGCTGATCTATCCCCGCACGCTGGTTTGCTACAGCTACTCCAAGGCGCTGAGCCTTCCTGGCGAGCGCTTGGGCTACATCTATGTCTCCAATCTCATGGACAACGTGGAGGAGACGACCTATGCCATCCATGGCTCCGGCCGCTCCTTGGGCTACATCTGCGTGAGCGCGCTTTTCCAGCGCGTGCTGCAGGAGTGCGTCGACCTGCCCAGCGACGTCGAGGCCTACCGCACCAACCGCGAGATCCTCACCAAGGGCCTCTCCGCGCTCGGTTACGAGTTCGTCGAGCCGGACGGCGCCTTCTACCTGTGGGTCAAGGCACTCGAGCCTGACGCCGTTGCCTTCTGCAACCGCGCCAAGGAGTTCGAGATCTTGCTGTGCCCGTCCGACGGCTTTGGCGGCAAGGGCTACTTCCGTATGAGCTACTGCGTCGCACGCAGCGTCATCGAGAACTCCATGCCCGCTTTCAAGGCGCTTATGGAGGAATATAAGTAGCGCGCTTGGCTTTCAGTCGAGGGCGGTTCGCGGCAAGTCGGTCGCGAACCGCCCTTTTTGTTGCGCCCTTGCTTCGGATGTGCGTTCCCGCCTCCGCTAGGCGCCCTGGCCCCGAAGCGAGACCCCGGATCCAGTCCCTGACCCAAGCCGCAACCCTAGGACGTGTATTTCTCCATGTAGTCGAGGATTTCCTGGCGCGAGTGCAGGCCGGTTTTCGCGTAGATGCGCTTGATGTGGGCATGCGCCGTCCCCGGGCTGATGAACAGCTCCTCAGCCACGCGCTTTTGCGTCCAGCCGAGTGCGTAAAGCGAAAGCACTTCGATCTCTCGCTCGGAAAGCAGGAACTGCTTGCCGACCGCTTCAGCGTTGGGGCGCATAGTGGCCTGCCGCACATCGGCCAGGCTTTCGTGATGCTCGTCGAGGCCCATGATTTTCACGACGGGGCTTGCTTGCGCAGCCTCTTGCTGATGGGCCATCTCTTCTTCGGGTATGGCCTCGAATTTGCGCACGTTCAGGAAGTTAATGAATGCGACCTGGGTCGAAATTACGATCATCGTGAACACGGCGGCGAGCATCAGAAGGTCGTTTTGCGACACTGCCGTCACATTGATGAGCGTGATGCGGGCGATGCCTCGGCATCCGAGCCAGACGATCCATCCAGCAATCGCATAGTAGTAAGGGCAGCGCCAGCCGTAGCTCATGAACGCGAGGATGATGTACCACGAGAAGGCGACGAGCAGCGCATTGAGGTTGGTCGTGAAGATGGCGCCGATATCGAGCGCGTCGGGCCAAGCCGAATAGCACAAAAGAGCGATGCAGGCGAGCGCTTCCATGACGACGAAGATGCCGACGGGGTTCTCGGGCTCCAGTCCAGCCCAGCCCTTGAAGGTGAGTAGAGATACTGCACCGCCAATGATAAACATCGCGAGCGAGCACAGGCGCAGCAGCCAGACGGAGAGTG
>CAKUGX010000154.1 GCA_934654765.1 uncultured Collinsella sp.
CTCGTCAGAGATGACATGGTTCTTACATTGCTTATAGAGCTTGTCTTTTTCAAGATAATAGCAATATTTGCACCTTAAGTTACAAAGAGAACCTGCTGGTTTAAGCATAACATACATGGGGCGTGCGAAAGCGAAATTTGTTGTCATAATGAGAAGATGAATAAAGAGTTTTTAGTTGAGATATTTTGTTTTCTATTTTATTTTCACTTTTTTCAGTTTTGTTTCCACCGTTGTCAGTTTAAACGGTCATTAGCATTGGCCTTATGCAGCAATCGGAAATAGTAGGAATTGATCCAGTCGGGCGGCAATGTACACTCCACAACGTCATATTGTGGCTGTGGCTTCACCTCCACGATGCTGTCAATAAATTCCCAGTTGTAGAGCATCAGGCTCTCGTCCTCGCGATAGAGAAGCAGATAAGGGTCGCCTGCATTGCCTGTAAAGCTGTTGTGAATCATCTCTCCAAGCATCCACATCTGGCGTGCATAATGAGCCATGCGCTTGTTTTTGCCCTTTCGTTTCATGAAGATGGCAGCATCGTAAAGAGCTTGCAACGACAAGGGCCGCTGTGCCACGGCAAGCAAAGGGTCTGAGGGCAACGAGTCGAGACTCGCCTCATAGTCTTGGGTCTTCGAATAAGACAGATATAGCTCTTGCAGCTCTTCGTTGGTAAGCATGGTGTCCACCTTTTCAAAGCGCCGCATCAGGTCATCGTTCATGGCTGAAGCATGAGCAGACCCTACAATAAAAATACAGACAAGCCACAGCCTCATCCCCTCGAAGAACGAGAAGACAAGGCTTGTGGTCGTGTTTAAGAATAGTTTAAGAATCATTTCACATCATTCTTGGCCTTCTCCTTCATGTCAGCGTAATATTTACGCAGACGCTCAGAGAGCTTAGCCTGAATTTTCTTGTACTTCTTGTTGCCGTAGAGGTTTACATACTCATTAGGATCTGTCTGATAGTCGTACAATTCGCCACCAGCAGTACCCTCGTTCCACTCTACCAGACGATAACGATCGGTACGGATAGAATAGCCCATGGTCGGTTCAGAGACAAGACTCTTGAGGCCTCTAGGAGTGCGATACTGCTGTGTGAAGGCAGCGCCCTCACCGGGAAGCGTCTGGTCCTTGAGCAACGGCGTGATGTCGTGGCCGTCAAGATCTTGCGGTGTGTTCTTCATGCCGCAGAGGTTTGCCAATGTGGGATAAATGTCGAGCTGCTCCACTGGGTGGTCGTAGCTGAGCTTACCCTTGGTCATGCCGGGCACAGATATCATGAGGGGAATGCGTGCCGAATGCTCAAAGAGCAGCTGCTTCTGCCACTGTCCGTGCTGACCGAGGTTATAGCCGTTATCGCCCACGAACACGATGATAGTGTTGTCGGCAACACCACTTTCCTCCAGCTGGTCAAGTAGCTTGCCTATCTGTGCGTCAAAGTAAGAGATGCCAGCATAGTAGGCAGCCTTTGCTTTCTTCAGCTCGTCTGCTGCAATGCCATAGTTGGCCTTGGTAGTGGTAAGCGCAGCCAACGGCTTGTTCTCAAGATCGCCTGCGGGAACCTCGGGCAACGTCATCTCTTGCCAAGGATACATGTCGAAATATTTCTTTGTTGCGACATAAGGGCAATGAGGACGGTAGAAGCCCATAGCCAAGAAGAAGGGCTCGCTGCGGTGGTCGCGTATAAGCTTGCACATGATGTTGGCTCCGATACCGTCGGTAAGCTCATCGTCAGCACAGTCAATCATCTGGTAACAAACAGAGCCGCCGATCCGTTTACCACGCACAAGCTGCGGGGTCACGATAACGGTCTTGTCCTCCATGGTTTTGTCCTTGCCAATGGGGTTCCACTTCTCCATCCACGATGGATTGTCCTCGTGCTTGCTGTCCTGACCGATGTCGCCAGGCACGTTGGCATGATATACCTTGCCCACGCGTGCAACGAAATAGCCGTTGTTCTTGAAAAGCTGTGGCAGCGTCACGGCGTTCGGCAGACGCGTACGAAAATTGGCTTGCAAGTCCATAACGCCCGTACGCTCAGGCGAATAGCCTGTGAGGAACGAAGCGCGTGTGGGTCCAGAGAGCGGGAACTGACAATAGGCGTTGTTGAAACGCACGGCGTTCTGACGCAAGCGGTCAAGATTAGGGGTCTTCACCACGGGATCATCCCATGCGCCAAGGTCGCAGTTGAGGTCATCACACACGATGAAGAGCACGTTGGTACGCTCCTTCTGTGGCACATCAGGTTTCTGTTTTGGCTGTCTTTTGCCCTGGGCATCGGCAGCTGTAGGGGCTATGGCAAGAAGACTCACCATGCCAAGGAACAATTTATTAATCATAATGGTTTAAAGTTTTTGATTGTTAATTGTTATTGTTATTTTTCTTTGAATTCTTTCACCGATGGTGTGTAGCCTATGCGGTGTGCGTTGACAAGCAGATACTCATCGCTCTTCAGCGAGATGACCTGTCCTTTCTTATACACCGCCCAAGGAGTAGACACCTTGACGATGGAACCATGGGGTTGCTTGCGCGTAACGAGAGCCATGTCATAATCGACTGTTTTGCGCTCTATGGGCGCATCCTTCTGACCCACTTTCATGATCTTGTAGCCTATGGATGCTCCCTCTGTTGCACACTCTATGACGTAGCCCTTGCCTTGTTTCTTTACAACAGGCTCAGCTGTGAGCGGCTCATGGTCCTCGCCTTTCCA
>CAKUGX010000155.1 GCA_934654765.1 uncultured Collinsella sp.
CGAGAAAAGCGGCATGGCCAACCCTCGTGCGTTTAAAGTTCGTTTGCGAGTGGCGGGCGCGGAGCCGAGCCGTTCGCGGTGGCATAGATGCTGCTAGTGTAGCACGCTCGGGTGAAAGGAAACCGCATCCCACTTTGGAGCGCCAAAACGGGATGCGGTTTCCGCTGTCAATCTAAGTTTTGCCTAAGCAGAAGGCCGAGGCTTGGGCCGAGCGTTCGGCCTTAGCGCTTCTTCCTGTTCTTCTTCTGCTTGCGCTGCTTGGGGGCGTCCTTCTTGGGCTGGTCGCCCTGCTTGGCCTCGGCGGCCGCCTTCTCGGCCTTCATCTTCTTCTTTTTGGTCTCGATGCGCAGCTTTTTGTTGATGCGGGCCTTCAGGAAGGGGCCGAACTGCTCGGCATCGCCACGCACAAAGGTGTCCTTGGGGATCGTCACGCCCTGGTCGGCGAACATGGCCACAAAGATGCGTTCGCCGTCGAGCACGTGGTCGAGCTTGTCAAACGGAAAGAACTGGGACTTGCCGCTCTTGCCCCAGACCATCAGGCCGTCCTCGTTGGCGGCGACGCGGCGGTAGCGGCCGCCCATGGACTCATCGGCCTCGACGGCGTCGATATAGTCGCGAGCGAGCGTGTGGTGCAGGTTTTTGCTCCACCAGGCCAAAAAGGCGCCGAATACGATCAGGACGACGCCGAACTTGATCCAGTTGCCGCCGGCCACCAGCATGCCAACGCCCAGCAGGGCGGAAATGGCGGCGGCGACGTACAGGGAGCCGCGGCGCCTGGGCGAGGCGACCAGGCGGGCAAAATCGGTGACAAGGTCGTTTTCGTACTGGTACTCGTTGAGGTAGAGGATGCCGTCATCGGCTGCTGCCTGCGCCTCGAGCGCGACCTCAACCTGGTCGGCTGCTTCGGAGGGAACGAGGTTGGGCTCTACGTCTGCCATGCTCTTTGGACTCCTATCGCGGCGGGCTCGCCGTACGGGTTATTATGGATGCAGTATGCCGTGCGACCGCATGGCCGTCGCGGCAACAAGACTCAGTATACCCGGGGGAGCACCCATGGAATCGTTGTACCGAAAGTATCGCCCGCTCACCTTCGAGTCCGTGGTGGGCCAGCAGCATATCGTCTCGACGCTCGAGCACGCCATTACCGAGGGGCGCCTGTCCCACGCTTACCTGTTCTGCGGTCCGCGCGGCACGGGCAAGACCACCATGGCGCGCATCCTTGCCAAGGCACTGCTCTGCCGCAATGCCGAGGCGGCGCGTGCCGAGGGCGCGAGCGGCTGCATGCCCGACGGCACCTGCGAGGAGTGCGAGCTCATCGCCGAGGGCAACCACCCGGACGTCTACGAGCTCGATGCCGCTTCCCGCACCGGCGTGGACAACGTGCGCGAGGAGATCATCAACTCCGTCAACTTTGCCCCGGTGCGCGGCAAGTACAAGATCTATATCATCGACGAGGTCCACATGCTCACGACGGCGGCGTTCAACGCGCTGCTCAAGACGCTCGAGGAGCCGCCGGCACACGTGATCTTTGTGCTGTGCACCACCGACCCGCAAAAGATTCTGGAGACCATCCTCTCGCGCTGCCAGCGTTTCGATTTCCATCGCATCGGCAATGAGGATATTGAGCATCGCCTGGCATACGTGTGCGAGCAGGAGGGCTTCGATTACGACGACGAGGCGCTGGCCATCGTGGCGCGCCATGCCAAGGGCGGCATGCGCGACGCGTTGTCCACGCTGGAGCAGCTGAGCGTCTTTGGCAACGGTTCTGTGCATGCGGACGACGCCCGCTCGCTTTTAGGCGAGGTTTCGGACCAGATTCTGGGCGAGTTTTCCCGCGCCATTGCCGATCGCGATGTTGCCGAGCTCTATGGACTGATCCGTGCGCAGGTCGAGGAAGGAAACGACCTGCTGGAGCTGACGCGCGACCTGGTGGCGCATGTGCGTGACGTGTACGTTGCCTGCGTTGCCGGTGCCCGTGCCGAGCTGTTTGAGGGCGGCTCCGAGCAGGCCGAGGCGCTTGCTGCCGAGGCCGCTGCCTTTGGCGAGCATCCTGCCGACCGCCTGGCTCGTGTGCTGACAGTGCTCGACGATGCCGCACTGGAGATGAGGGGCGCGAGCGACGTGCGCCTGGTGCTCGAGATTGCCTGCACGCGTCTGGCACGTCCCGAGGCCGATTTGACGATTGAAGCTTTGGCTGAGCGCGTAGCTCGCTTGGAGGCCATGGTTGCCAACGCCGCCGTTCCGGCGAGCGTGGCTGCTGCTCAGGCCGCCGCGCCTGCAGCATCCGTACCCGCTGCTGCCCAGCAGCCGACGCTTATCTCGGGTGCCCGAGCTGCCGCTCCGGCGGCATCTGCTACCCCCGCTGATACGTCCGCGCGCCAGGGTGGTATGCCTTGGGACCGTGGTGCTGCCGCTCCGTCGGCTCAGCCGGCGGCTCAGCCGGCGTCTCGTGCTGCGTCCGCACCGGCGTCCAAGCCTGCGGCGTCCGCGCCCCAGCCCGCCGCTGCCCCGGCTCCCGCACCTGCCACCGCTCCGGCACCTAAGCCCCAGCCCAACACCGCCGCCCAGGTTGCTGCCGCCGGTGCCGCCGAGACCCCCGCGGTCGAGGATGCCGGAGAGCTGCAGCGCAAATGGGCCGAGGTTGTCGAGCGCGTCAAGGCTCGTC
>CAKUGX010000156.1 GCA_934654765.1 uncultured Collinsella sp.
GCCGATTGGTATGCATGACTTTACGGAGGCTGCTCACCGATGCGTGCTGGTTGACAAGACCATGTTTATTGCCGATATGTTGGATTGTGAGGCATCTGTCGCACTCTGCTGCCGGCCCAAGGGTTTTGGCAAGAGCATGAACCTATCGATGCTCACATGTTATTTGGAACGACCCATTAGCCGACGCCCAGACCGCAACATATTCGTCGGCACACAGATTTGGGAGGCGGGTGGCGGTCGTTATCGAGATGAGCACGCGCGCTACCCGGTGATATCGCTTGATCTTTCTGCGGTTGCGAGGCGTGGCACCGATGCCGCCGCAACCATGCGTGGCGTCCTCGAGCGCGAGTGCGCCCGTCTGCTGCCGTTGTTGGACGCCCCGGATTTGCCTCGAAGTGAGCTGCGCCATGTCGAACGCGTTGCGCGTGGCGTGGCGGACGATGCCGAGATCGATTCCGTGCTCGGCGCACTCATAGCGCTGCTGGAGACGTCGTGCGACGAACAAGTTGTTCTGCTCGTGGATGAGTACGATGCTGCGTTGCCAAGTCACAAGGAGACGAAGAGCCTTCGGGATGCATCTTGTGCCGAGCACTTAGATCGGGTGCTGTTCGATACGATCGCTTATGCTGGCGGCTCGTTGCGACTGACATGCCTGATGGGCGAACGTCCCGGTCCTGCCGAGCTGGCGTTGTCCCAGCGCGGCGTTTCCTATCGGTCGGCAACGCCGCTATCGGCCTGGTGCGATCGGCGGTTTGGGTTTTCGGATGACGAAGTCCAGATGCTGTTGGATAGCGCCGGTCGCAACGACTGCCTAGATGACTCTCGAGAGTGGCTTGAGGGATACCGGTTCGGTGGATTTTATTGCTCGAGTCCGGAGCGCGTGATGGACTTCTTGCGTCGGGGTTGCACCGCGCCTGTTCGCACCGATCTATATAGCTACGCCGATCGTCTGAGCGCATGTGTCAATGATTGGAATCTCATGTGCCTGTCCGCGTTGTTCGATTTGCTTGAGCCGCATGGGTCTCTTGGGGTGCCGGTGCATGTACATGCCGATGGGCCAAATTCCATCGAGCCTGACGATATCTGGACCGCGCTGTATCTGTTCGGTTTCCTGACGACGGATATGACTGAGCAACCGGAGGATGGCGCGCGTCTTCGTGCCCTGCGTCTGCCCAACAACGAGGTGCACCAGGCGCTCCGTCTTGTCATTCTGGAGTGGTTTGAGTGTGCTGTTGAGGACGTTGAGGTCATCGACGCGTTCCGTGATGGGCTATGCCGAGGCGACGAGGACGCTGTAAAGCAAGCATTGAGCTGCATTCTTGACGATCTTGGTCTTGATGCAAATCGGTCAAATATACGTACGGCTTATCACCTGGCGCTCCGGGGACTCTGCTTTGGGCTGCCCGGCTATTGCAACCCTACTTCCAAGCGAAATGGCAGCTCGGATCGCTGGGATATCCAGGTGATTCCCACCGGTCGGGTGTTTGACGTGGCCGATACGCTCGGCATGCTCGATGAACGCCCGCTTATCACGATCAACATGATGTATGACCCGGGCGTCGATGCTTTGGGCTTGGAGCTGTTGGCGGTTCATGCATTGCTGGAAATCGAACGAAATGGCATCGACGATGTTCGCGTGCCTCGACCCGCCGTCGGCCGTATGCGTTGGGGTTTCGGCTTTGACGGTCAGCACGTGTCCGCGGTGTGCCAGCGGCTCTAAGCTAGGGCAAGGGCTAGAAGAAAGCTTTCGCTACTCGGCATCCTTCATAGGCGGCATGGGCTTCCAATTGGGATCCTTAACGATCTTGCGGGCGTCCTTCATGCCGCGACGCAGCGCCGGAATGCCGGTCTTAAAGCACTTGTCGACGGCTGCCAGGCGAGTGAACCGTGCCCGTGCTGTCCTTCCACGACGTCGCCGGGCGTGGGCAGGTGGGCGAAGCGCTCGTCGCTCACCTGCTTCGCCTGGAACGTGGAGCTGTCCGGCTGCGCGTGCGTGGCCATAGTACTCAGGGCGGGCACGGCGAGTGCCGCCGCGGGGGCAAGCGCGAGCGGAGCCGAGAAGGCAAGGGCGAGCGCGACGGGCTTGAAAACGTTGGCAAGGGGCTTGAAGGCGTTGACGATGGTGCTGTGGAGGGCCATATGGGCATCCTTTCACAGTTCTACCTGCAAACACTCTACCGAATCGGTGCGATCCGCCACCGAACCTTTCGGCCAGCGCCCCACGTTGTTGCACTTTTGTTGTGCTTGGGAACGTACTGTCGGGATAGCCCGTAGAGATCTTCTGGCGTGCGAGCCACCAGATCTCCTTTGCATAGGGCGTATCCTCGGTGATGTCGGTGAAGGCAAACTGCTCGCGGTAGGCCTGGCAGACGTCCTCCACCGCGCCGTCCATGCGCATGGTGCCCTTTTCAATCCAGATGGCGCGCTCGCAGATTCGCTCGACCTGGTCCATGGAGTGGCTCACCAGCAGGACGGTTACGTCTCCTGAATCGACAAAGCGCTTGATGCGCTTTTCGCATTTACGCTGGAAGAACACATCACCTACAGAGAGGG
>CAKUGX010000157.1 GCA_934654765.1 uncultured Collinsella sp.
ACGGTGCCGGAGTGGACGGCTGTGATGATGCTGACCGGGTCGGCAAGCACGGCTGCGCCCGGCTATATGCAGACCATTTTCCGGGTGCAGTCGGCAGGAGTGCTGGACGGCAAGCAGAAAGAACGCTGCTACGTCTTTGATTTTGCGCCCGACCGCGCACTGAATGTTCTTTCCGAGGTCAACCGCGTCACCAAACGTGGCAAAACCAACGAGGAAGAATACCGTAAGGCTCTGGGCGAATTCCTGAACTTCTGCCCGGTGATTGCCGTGGACGGTACGCAAATGACCGAGTACAGCGTACCGAAGATGATGCGCCAAATCAAGCGGCTGACCGTGGACAAGGCCATCAAGAGCGGCTTTGACGATGAATCGGTCTACAAGCAGGACACCGGCATTGTCATGGACGAGGACGATGTGCAGCTGTTCCATACCCTGTCGGACAGGCTCAGCGAGCAGAAAGCCGCCAAAAAGGAAACCAAAGTCCACATCAACCATCAGGGGCTGACGGGCGAGGAATACGAAAAGGCAGACAAGATTTCCAATAAGCCCAAGCGGGAGCGCACCAAAGAGGACGACGACCTGCTGAAAAAGCTGCAAGAGCAGAAGAAAGAGCGCGAGAAGGTCATCCGGCTGCTGCGGAATGTGTCCATCCGCCTGCCCCTGCTGATTTACGGTGCCAAGGTGGATCTGACCGAGAGCATCAAGATGGCAGACTTCATCACGCTGGTGGATGAGGAATCCTGGCAGGAGTTCATGCCCAAAACCGTGGACAAGCCCCTGTTCCGCAAGCTGCTGAAATACTACGACGAGGATGTGGTCAGCGGGGCGGGTCTGCGCATCCGCCGCATGGCAAAGGCTGCGGACGAGCTGCCGCCCACCGAGCGTGTGAAGCGCATTGCCGAGATCTTCAGCCACTTCCGCAACCCCGACAAGGAAACCGTTCTGACCCCGTGGCGGGTGGTGAACCTTCATCTGAGCAACATGGTGGGCGGCTACTGCTTCCTCAACGAGCAGTTCGATTCGCAGGAGGTTCTGGAGGAGCCCCGTCTGGTGGATCAGGGGCAGGTCACTGAGGACATCTTCCTCAACCCGGAGGCACGGATTCTGGAAATGAACTCCAAATCCGGCCTGTATCCCCTGTATATGGCATACAGCCTGTACGCCATGAAGCTGCCCGGCCCGGAGGACAAGCTGCCGCTGGAGCAGACACAGGCTCTCTGGCAGGAAACCGTGGAGCAGCAGATCTTTGTTCTGTGCAAGACCCGGATGGCAGAAAGCATCACCCGGCGGACGCTGGTGGGCTATCAGGATTGGACGGTCAACACCACCTACATTCCGCACCTGCTGGAACGAATGGAAAACGACCCGCAGCGTCTGGCAAAGAAGCTGCAGCGGACCGATACATGGGGAAAGGAGGGACAGCCCATGAAATTTGATGCCATTGTGGGCAATCCGCCGTATCAGGAGATGGATGGCGGTGGAAAAGGTTACAGTGCAAAGCCTGTCTATAATTACTTTGTGGGCGAAGCAAAAGCTATTGAACCGCACTATATTTCAATGATAACGCCTTCTCGTTGGTTCTCTGGTGGCAAGGGCTTGGATGATTTTCGTGCAGAAATGCTACAAGACAAACACTTGAGAAAAATAGTTGACTATGCGGACAATGAAGCACTGTTTTCCAATGTTTCGATTGTTGGCGGTGTAAACTACTTCTTGTGGGATTCGTCTTATAATGGTGATTGTGAGGTCACTTCAATTCGTGGTGAAAATGCGGTAACACTAAACCGCGATTTGTCCGAATATGATATTTTTATCCGAAACAATAACGCATTGCAGTTGATTCGACGGATGGAAGCATCTAACGACCGCAAGATGGATGATGTGGTTTATCCGAGAAATGTATTTGGCATTTCTTCTGATTTGCGTGGGCAGGACAACAAGGACGAAAAACATCAGCTTGCTTTGTTTTCCAGTCAAAAGAGCAACAGCATGGCAATGAGCTATATTTCTGGTGATGAAGTGCAGAAACAGCATGAGCTTATTGGAAAGTATAAAGTTATTATGGGAAAAGTCGTTCCTCGTGGTGGCGAAGTGGGGGTTGACCCCAGTGTTGGCTACCGTGTTACTTCTACCTTGCAAGTGCTGTCTCCGGGTTCTGTCTTTACGGATTCGTATCTTTTGCTTGCGGCATTTGACAGTAAAGCAGAGGCCATCCATTTTGCGGAATATATGTGCTTGAGGTTCCCTCGCTTTTTGCTTCACGAAACCTATTCGTCTATGAACATCTCAAAACAGAACTTCCGTTTTGTTCCATTCTTGGATTATTCAAAAGAGTGGACAGACGAAGAATTGTTTAAGAGATATGGTTGCAATGAAGAAGAAATCTCGATGATTGAATCTATTATCCGACCGATGGAATATGTATTCCATGAATGAAAATGAGGTGAAGCGCAAGTGGTCAATATTAATAATAAGCCTTGGGATGAACTTCAAATTAAGGATGTCCAAGATTATTTAAGCGACCCGGATAGTAACGAGA
>CAKUGX010000158.1 GCA_934654765.1 uncultured Collinsella sp.
CGCTCGAGAACCAGCCGCTCGAGGCGGTGTTGAGCAGGGCCTTGCGGTTCCAGGTCTCCTGGTCGCCGTAGCTGCCCGTAAGCTCCTCCCACGCGTCGACGTAGCTGCGGAAATCGGCCATGACCAGGTCGGGGTCGTTGTTGTTCATGAGCTCGTTGTAGATGCTCTCGAAGTTGCCCGAAAGACCCGCAAAGGTGTTGTCCTTGAGCTCGTCCATCACGCGGCCCAGACGCTCGCGGTCGCCGTTGAGGGTATCCCACGCAAAGTAGCTGTTGGATGCCCAGAGCTGCTCGACCTCGGGGGCAGTCAGGCCAAAGATGGCCTCGTTCTCGCGACCGGCTAGGTCGGCGATCTCGATGTTGGCGCCGTCGAGGGTGCCCAGCGTAATGGCGCCGTTCATCATGAGCTTCATGTTGGACGTGCCCGAGGCCTCCTTGCCGGCCGTGGAAATCTGCTCCGAGATCTCGGCGGCGGGGTAGATGAGCTGGGCGTTGCTCACGCGGAAGTTGGGGATAAAGCAGACCTTCATGACCTCGTTCACGCGGGCGTCATTGTTGATGACGTCGGCCACGGAGTTAATGAGGCGGATGGTCTCCTTGGCAAAGGTGTAGCTCGAGGCCGCCTTGCCGCTAAAGATGAAGGTCGTCGGCGTCACGTGGAAGTTGGGATCGGCGATGCGACGGTTGTAGATGTCCATCACCTTCATGATGTTCATGAGCTGGCGCTTGTAGGCGTGGAAGCGCTTCACCTGAACATCAAAGACGGTGTTGGGATCAATGACCAGACCGGTCTCGGCCTTAACGTAGGCGGCCAGACGCTCCTTGTTGGAGCGCTTGGAGGCACCCACGGCCTTCAGGAACTCGGTGTCGTTCTGGAACTCCTTAAGTTTCTCCAGCTCAAAGGCGTCCTTGAGCCAGCCGTCGCCAATGGCCTCGGTCACGAGCTTGGCGTAGGTGGGGTTGGCCTCGGCAAAGAAACGACGGTGCGAGATGCCGTTGGTCTTGTTGTTGAACTTCTCGGGCGTGAGGGCGTAGAAGTCCTTGAGCACGATGTTCTTGATGATGTCGGAGTGGATCTTGGCCACGCCGTTGACGCTGTGGCTGCAGATCACGGACAGGTTGGCCATGCGAATCTCGCCGTCCCACAGGATGGCGGTCTGGCGCAGGCGTTCCTGCCAGCCCTCCTGCGTGGTGTCGAACGACTCGTGCCAACGACGGCTGATCTCGTCGATGATCTGGTACACGCGGGGGAGCAGCTTGGAGAACGTGCCGATGGGCCACTTCTCCAGAGCCTCGGGCAGGATGGTATGGTTGGTGTAGCTCACGACCTGCGTCACGATATTCCAGGCGTCGTCCCACTCGAGCTTCTTCTCGTCGATGAGGATGCGCATGAGCTCGGGGCCGCACATGGCGGGGTGCGTGTCGTTGGTGTGGATGGCCACAAACTGCGGCAGCAGCTCCCAGTTCTCGCCGTGCTCCTTCTCAAAGGTGTCAAGCAGGCTGTAGATGCCGGCCGAGACAAACAGGTACTCCTGCTTCAGGCGCAGCAGACGACCGTGCTCGCCGGCGTCGTTGGGGTAGAGGATGGCGCTGATGGCCTCGGCCTCGGCGCGCTCGGCATCGGCCAGGGCATAGTCGCCGCGGTTGAAGGCCTCCAGATCGAAGTGCTCCTCGACCGGCTCGGCAGCCCAGACGCGCAGCTTGTTGACGGTCTCGCCGGCATAGCCAACGACAGGGATGTCGTAGGGAACGGCCAGGATATCCTGCGTGTCCACCGTACGATAGAACGTGCGGCCGTCCTCCTCAAAGCCCTCAACGCGGCCACCAAACTTGATGGTCACGGCCTTGTCCTGACGACGAACCTCCCAGGGATAGCCGTGGGTGAGCCACTCGTCGGTGGTCTCGACCTGGCTGCCATTGACGATCTCCTGCTTAAACAGGCCGTAGCGGTAGCGCATGCCGTTGCCGTAGCCGGCAATGCCCTCGGCTGCCATGGAATCCAGGAAGCACGCGGCCAGACGGCCCAGGCCGCCGTTGCCCAGAGCCGGATCGGGCTCCTGGTTCTCGATGACGGACAGGTCGAAACCCATGTCGTCGAGCGCCTCGGCGACCATGTCGCGCACGCCAAAGTTGAGCAGGTAGTTGTCGAGCAGGCGGCCGATCAAAAACTCGATCGAGAAGTAGTACACGCGCTTCTTGCCCTCGGCGGTGACACGGGCGTCGCTGGTGGTGGCAACGGTGCGGGCCTTCTCGGCCACGAGCTTGGCCAGGGCGTTAAAGCGGTCGAGGTCGCTGGCGGCCTCGACGCTCTTGCCGCTGATGCTCATGACGGCATCGCGATAGAGCTCGGTAAACTCCTGCTTGTTGTCGAAGATCTTATTCATACGTTCCTTTCCCCCGGGGATATCTCCCGGAACGGTTATGACTTACATCCTACGCCCCAGAGGGGCGGGTGATTACAACGGTAACGGCTTTGTTA
>CAKUGX010000159.1 GCA_934654765.1 uncultured Collinsella sp.
AACAAGACCGACACCGTGACGCCCGAGCAGATCGCCGAGCTCAAGGCCATCGTGCGCAGCCTGCAGAAGGACGCCGTAAT
Source organism: uncultured Collinsella sp. (assembly GCA_934654765.1). GTDB lineage: Bacteria > Actinomycetota > Coriobacteriia > Coriobacteriales > Coriobacteriaceae > Collinsella. Next base: position 81 of record CAKUGX010000159.1, read on the forward strand.
TGTCGAGGCTCAAAACGGCGAGGTCCCCATGGAGGAGCTGCTCGACACCGACCGCTTCGACTTTATGCGCGCCTACAACTCCGCCGCTTGGATCGAGGCCATGGAGCATCCCGAGGAGCACGACGACCCCGAGGTGCTCGAGTACGACATCGAGACCTTTGTGTACTCACGCCGCAAGCCGTTTGACCTGCAGAAGTTCACCGATTTTGTTGAGCAGGAGTGGCCCGACGAGGTCATTCGCGTCAAGGGCCCGCTGTGGCAGACCGGCGATCCGGACATGTGCTACATGTTTGAGCAGGCCGGCCACCAGATGCGCCTGATGGAGAACGGCCTGTTCGTCGACTCCGCGCCCGAGGGCGAGAAGCAGAAGATCATCGACGAGAACCCCGAGATCATGCAGATTTGGGACGACGAGACGGGCGACCGCATGACGAGCCTGTGCATCATCGGCCGTCACATGGACAAGGATGCACTCATCGCCTCCCTCGATGCCTGCCTGACTGACTGGCACCGCGCCTAGGTTTATCCAAGCGGGCATTTTTCCGCCTACGTAACCGCCAAACCACCACGAAGGTGCCCTTCGTGGTGGTTTTTCGTTCTGAGCCAAGGAGATTCATGTTCAACATCGTGCTGTATGCACCCGAGATTCCGGCCAATACGGGCAATATCGGCCGTACCTGCGTGGTCACCGGCGCCCATCTGCATCTGGTGGAGCCACTGGGCTTTTCGCTCGATGACAAGACGGTACGTCGCGCCGGTCTGGGCTACTGGCAAAACTTGGACGTGACGACCTATGCCGGCTGGGAGGATTTCCTTGCGCGCAACGGCCTCTCCCCCGCCGACGAGCGCATGCATCTGCTGACCAAAAAGGCGCGCCGAACCTATGCGCAAAGTACCTACCGCGACGGTGACTATTTGGTCTTTGGCAGCGAGAGCTCGGGTATTCCCGAGGAGCTGCTCGCTGCGGCGCCCACGCGCTGCGAGCGCATCCCTATGCTGCGCGATTGCGACTCACTCAATAACGCCGAGGCTTGGGAAGCCCACGAGGAATCGCTCGGACATACCGAGGACAGCCACGAAGCCATCCTTCAACAGGATATCTGCGGCAACTTCGTCGACCCGGACGACTACCGCATCAGCGCACTCAACCTCTCCAACAGCGCCGCCATCGTCCTCTACGAGGCCCTGCGCCAAACAGGCTTTCCGGGAATGTGACAAAGGGACTGCCCCCATTTTCACATTCAAGCACCATGTCGATGACACACACCTAATTGATGCTCTAAATAACGGACCATCGCTTTTAATCAGAATTAACTAGAATAAAATGAAGTTAAACGGCGGTGTGAAAGGAGAGCCTTGTGGAATATCTCGAGAACCCGTTTACCCCCAGTTTTGGTGAGGTTCCTGCTCATCTCGCTGGCAGACAACAGATTATTCGGGATTTGGACCGTGCCTTCTTGAGCCAGCGCAGGCGCCCAGAATTGACCTCGATCTTCTCAGGCGCGCGTGGAACCGGCAAAACCGCTCTCATGTCGTCGCTCGCGACAAGGGCGGAATCCCACGGCTGGATAGCCGTAAAGACGACCGCGCTCCCTGGAATGCTTGAGGAAATCGAGTTCGGGACGAAACGCGCCGCAGCCCATCTCATCGACTCGTCCAGTCACTTCGAAGTCACCGGTCTCGGAATTGCACCGCTCGGCAGCATCGAGGTCGATCGCGTTCACGATGTCTCAACCTGGCGTTATCGCATGAGCGACATCATCGACCAGCTCAACGAGGCGGGCACCGGTCTGCTCGTCACGGTTGACGAGGTGGACCCGACACTCGACGAGATGATTCAGCTCGCAGCGACGTATCAGCACTTTGTGACCGATGGGAAACGCGTCGCCCTGCTCATGGCGGGACTTCCCAACAACGTATCGACGCTACTGAACCACAAGACGGTCTCGTTCCTTCGCCGCGCCCAACAATATCATCTGGGTCGCATTGCCGACTATGACGTGCGCGAGGCCTTGATTCGCACAATTCAGGAAAACGATCGCCTAGCAGATGCTGAGGGAATCGATAGAGCCGTTCGCTCTATCTCTGGTTTTCCCTTCCTATTGCAACTCGTAGGCTACCGTGCCTGGGATCTCACAAGCGATTCGAAGGAAATCTCGTCACGCGACTTTGACCTGGGAATCAAAATCGCGCGCGACGAGATGGACGACCGAATCCTCGCGGCAACCTATCGGGAACTCACTGCAGAGGACAAGCGATTCCTCATCGCCATGCTCGATGACGAGGAAGAGTCCACTACCGCTGACCTTGTCGAACGCCTTAAGCGTTCGCCGC
>CAKUGX010000160.1 GCA_934654765.1 uncultured Collinsella sp.
CAGCTTCAGAAAGCTTTTGCGCGAGATTTTTTTCATCTTGGTGGTTCCTTTCGTTTTTCTCTTTCTTCTCAATGTGCGGGGCCGTGCGCCCCTTCCGGTTGTTAATTCTATCACAATATCTCGCACTTGAAAAATATCGTTTTCTTCTTATAATTAGAAGTAAAAGTTATACGCACTTTTTTAACGTTTTTCTTTTAACATTTTCAAAGAGAAAAAGGAGCCTTCCATGACCCTGCAGCAGCTTCGATATTTTGTCGCCATCACACAAAATTCCAGTTTTTCCAAGGCCGCTCAGCTGTACTATGTTTCTCAGACGGCGGTCAGCCAGCAGATCAAACTGTTAGAAGAAGAATTTCAGGTTCCGCTTTTTGTCCGCGCCCACCATGCGGTGCACCTTACCGCCGCTGGGCAGGTGCTTTACGACTACGCCGTCCGCATTCTGGACCTGACCGAGCAGGCCGCAGCCCGCACCCGTGCCGCCAAGCCGGATTTTTATCCGCCTATCGAGATTGGCGTAATGAGCGGCATGGAACGTCTGCCGTTGATGGAAAAGCTGCTGCAATTCAAAGAGCATTCACCGCACATCCCGCTGCGGTTCCACTTTGGCGGTTATCCAAAGCTGCAAAAGCAGGTGCAGCAGAAAGAGTTGGATTTCGCTCTTGTGCTGGAGATCATGCCTCTGCCCGCTGGCACCAGTCTCGCCAGCGTAGTCGTGGCGCAGCTGCAGCAGTATGTCGTGCTCAACCGCCAGAGCCGTCTGGCCAGCTATGTTTCCCTGAAGCACGAACAGCTGTCTGACGAGACCTATTCTGTGCTGCGGCTGGATCGGGAGCTGTGGGGCCAGCTTTCCGCCAAACTGGAGAGGCAGGGCATCGACACTCGCACAACACGCTTTGCCGACAGTATGGAAGCTTTGGTTTTGCAAATTTCTTTTGATGGCGGCTATGCCCTGCTGGCCAAACCGGTCATTGCTCAGCTGCCCGCCAACCAGAATCTTGCCTTTGTCCCCTTGGAAAACGACACTGTGCCTGCGCTGGCTCTCTGGAACCGCGAAAACATCTCCCCCGCCCTCCGGCTGCTTTTGCAGGAGCTTGGGCTGGCAGGCTGACCCGCACATACAGAAAATGCCGCCCACGGAACTTGTGTTCCATGGGCGGCATTCTTATTATACTATCCGGTAAAGCTTTGGGGAAGACTTACAGGGCGAAGTAACGCTTTGCGTTGTCGAAGCAGATGCCCTTGACGATCTTCTCCAGAGCCTTCTCGTCGTTGGGGTACTCGCCATCCTCGACCCACTGGCCGATCAGGTTGCACAGAATGCGGCGGAAGTAGTCGTGGCGGGTGTAGCTCAGGAAGCTGCGGCTGTCGGTGAGCATGCCCACGAAGTTGCCCAGCAGGCCCAGGTTGGCCAGGCTCTTCATCTGGTTCTCCATGCCGATCTTCTGGTCGTTGAACCACCAGGCAGAACCGTGCTGGATCTTGCCGGGCACCTCGCTGCTCTGGAAGCAGCCCAGGATGGTGCCGATCTGCTCGTTGTCGGCGGGGTTCAGGCTGTAGATGATGGTCTTGGGGCACTCGTCGGTGTCGTTCAGGGCGCTGAGCAGGCTTGCGATCTGGCCGCCGCAGGTGGTGGTGTTGATCATGTCAAAGCCGGTGTCGGGGCCCAGCAGGGCGTTCATCTTACGGTTCACGCCACGCAGGCAGTTGTAGTGGATCTGCATAGCGATGCCCAGGCGGTGATACTGCTTGCCCAGGTGGATCAGGATGTAGGTCTGGTACTTCTCAGCCTCTTCCACGGTGCAGCTCTCGCCGGCCATCACCTTCTGGTAAATGGCGTTGACCTCTTCCTTGGTGGCCTCACGGTAGGGGATGTAGTCCAGGCCGTGGTCGGAAGCGCGGCAGCCCATCTCGGCAAAGAACTCGATGCGCTTGGTCAGGGCATCGGTCACGCAGTTGATGCAGGCCAGCTTTTCCTTGCCCACAACGGCAGCCAGCTTGCCCATGTACTCAGCGAAGCCGGGCTTGTTGATGTTGAGGGCCTTGTCGGGGCGGAAGGAAGGCGCCACGGTGAACTTGATGGTGGGATCTTCCTTGATCTTCTGGTGCCAGTACAGGTCGTCGATGGGGTCATCGGTGGTGCCGATGAAGGCCACGTTGCTCTGCTCGATCAGGCCGCGGACGGTCAGCTTGGGATCATGCTGCAGCTTGTCGTTGCACAGGTTCCACACTTCCTCGGCGGTGTCGCCGTTCAGCACGCCGTCATAACCGAAGAACACATGCAGCTCCAGGTTGGTCCAGTGGTACATCGGGTTGCCGATGGCCATGGGCAGGGCCTCGGCAAACTTCTGGAAACGCTCGCGGTCGGGCTTGTCGCCGG
>CAKUGX010000161.1 GCA_934654765.1 uncultured Collinsella sp.
TGCTTGTCTTTGGCAGTAATGTAGGGCTTCAGATCCTCTGTTCCGGGGATCGTCCATGCGTTCGTGTGCCCCACCCAATAGCCGTCAACCAACAGGCGGTCCATGAGATTCATAACGGACAAGATGACGAGCAGCTGCCAGAAGCCCGCCGCAAAGCTGCGCGCACCGTTTATCCCATAGACACAGACCAGCACATAGCTGATATAGCCGGGGACGCAGACGGCTTTGAAAAGTAGAGAATTGCGCTTGATTTTCTCGTGTGTTGTAAGTCCCAGCTTCACGCACCGCTGCTGCACCGCCGGGCTGTAAAGATGCACCATCCCAACAGCCCCTTTGCGGATGCCCGCAGCGCAGACCAGAGCCAGCAGTGCCCCCAGCCCAAGACCTTCCAGAATCGTTTGTAAAATCATCCCTGTTTCTCCTCATTCTGCTTTCCGGCAGACGAACCCTGCCATGCTCTTCACTGTTCCAAATGTTACGGTTGCACTACTTCACCGCTTTCGCGCCGTAACGCAAAGCCAGCCCTTTTTATTTTTGTAGCTCTGGATCTTACAGAATCCTGCCTGCTCCAGATATGCTTTCAGGGCATTATCTGTGTAGATGGTCATCCCATTGATGATTTGTGTCCATTTGTCGTCTTTTGCGGTTTCGCCGTTTGCTTCATTGCAGATGAAAAAGATCCCGCTGGGTTTCAGCACCCGATAGACTTCTCTGAAATTCTGCACAAGTTCCGGCCAGAAATAGACCGTTTCAAAGGCGGTCACTACCGCAAACTGCTCCGCTTCAAACGGCAGTTCTGCCACGCTTGCCTGCTGCACGGTACACTGTCCTGCCGCAATGGCTCTGGCATTGACCTTTCGCGCTTTTTCCACGCTGACAGCCGAATAGTCGATGCCCTGCACCTTGCCGTTGGGGCACAGTTTCAACAGCCTTTTGATGTTCGCCCCGCCGCCGCAGCCGCAGTCCAGCACCATGGCATCCAGGGCAGGCTGCAAAAAACGCAGCCCCCACGCTGCCATTGCGCTGTGGCCAAAGTTCATCATGGCAACCATGATTTTCCCGCCAAGACCTACGGGCTTGCGGGTGTTTTCAAAAAAGGACATAACGCCACCCTCTTTCTATTTACAGTTCACAATGCAATGCTTTTCACAAGATGCGCCCATCGCTCCGGGTGACAGGCCAGCAGTTCCTTGTGTCGCAAGTTAGATGCTGCTAACTTTTTGCTCTATAAAAATCCGCTTTTCAGCGGTCCTTCTGCCAAGATAATACGCCCTGCTGTCGCCTCTGTCAAGAAGTTCAGGCATTTTCGGAGACTCCGAAAGAGATTTTGCTTTCAAGACCCCCAACCGTCACCCCAGTGCCACATCCAGCACCATCATCACGCTGAAGCCTACCGCAAAAAACACGGTGCCAACGTTGGAGTGCTGTCCCTGTGACATTTCCGGGATCAGTTCCTCCACCACTACATACAGCATGGCTCCGGCGGCAAAGCTGAGCAGATAGGGCAAAGCGGGCACCACGATGCCTGCCGCCAGAATCGTCAGCACTGCCCCGATGGGCTCTACGATGCCGGACAGCACGCCGCCCCAGAACGCCCGGCCTTTTTTCATTCCTTCCGCCCGCAGGGGCATGGAGATGATGGCACCCTCCGGGAAGTTCTGGATGGCAATGCCAAGGGAAAGTGCCAGCGCCCCGGCAAAAAGGTCAAGGGCAATCCCGCATCATTCTAAGTGCCGCATCCGCCGGAACGGTGCTCAAGCCGTCAGGCGGGAATTGTGCGGTGTTGCCCAAGGGCTTTGCGGCACCTTCTGCCAAAAAATTAACCTCCATAAACATTCCCACTTTTTCTTGACAAGGCTCTGCAGGTGTGCTATTTTAGGTTTCGTCAATTAGCTCAGTCTAACCATCTGAGGGGCCTCGCCCCGCAGGTTTTTCTTTGCGCAAAATGTTAGGCTGAGCTAACCATGTATTTTCAAACCAGAGCTAGAGGTGTGTTACAATGAGATTGAAAAAAGTATTTGTAGGTGCCCTTGCGGCCGCCATGCTGGTATGCGCTGTGGCAGTCCCGGCCTTCGCTGCGGAAGAGGTGGAGCAGGAGAACGGCCTGACTTCCAGCTATGTCCAGATGAACATCCCTTACGCCGATTTCTACAAAGCTGCCGGTGTGGACAATGCATCTGAGATTGATGCTGTTACCAGTGCCACCAAAAACAAGACCCGTGCAGGCAACCTTGCCGCCGGTTCCTACCATGTCAACGCCGACGGCACCGACATCACCGGCGTTTCCTTCCCGGTCAAGGTGCTGACCCCGTGGGCGCTGAAGAATGCAAAGCAGGT
>CAKUGX010000162.1 GCA_934654765.1 uncultured Collinsella sp.
GCTATGCCCTTCTCAGTGGCAGCGGCTTGACGGCTTCCGGCAGCTATACCACAGCGGTAAATAGTGCGGAACAAGGACACACGCCATCCGGCAGTACCACACAGGAAAGCACATTTGTGATGAGCGGAACAGCAACTGAATTTTATCAGGTTGCAGCAACTGGAACGGTTGTCACACCGACAGATGATACTGCTGTTGCAACGATTTCTTACAGCAACAGTGGTGTACAGCTGTTGAATGCTTCGGGTAAGGATGTTTCTTCCTCAAATAGCAGCGGTATCACCGTAGACGGCAGCACCGTAACACTGACGCAGCCGGCAACGGTAGATGTTACTGGGGAAAGCAGCAATGCTCGGATTGTGGTCAATGTGGATAAAACCACGTATGCAGACGGCGTTGTGGAATTGTGCCTGAAAAATGCAACGCTCAGCAATGCAACCGCAGCACCGATTTATGTAGAAGCAATTGGCGATGAAGTGGTACTGAACAGCTCCAGCGGAACAGTGAATACGATTTCAGACGGAACAAGCCATACCGATACGTATGTAGACAGCGATGGCGTTACCAATACCGTCAACGGTGCAGTGTTCTCTCGGGATGACCTGAAGCTGAAAGGCTCTGGCGGCCTGACCATCAACGGCAATACAGAAGATGGTCTGGTCTGCAAGAATGACTTGAAACTGTATACCGGAACGATTACGGTTACTGCAAAGGACGATGCAATCCGAGGCAATGACAGCATTACCATCGGCAACGCCTCTGCAACGGATTACAAGAACTTGAACGTAACGGCAACTTCTACCGCAGGCGATGCCTTTAAGACGAAAGACACCGATACCACCAGCGGAAAGGGTTACCTGACCATTAATGGCGGTACGGTTCAGGCGACTGCTTATGCAGATGCATTCCATTCTTCGCAGACGCTGACTGTCAATGGTGGGGACATCAACATTCAGACCACTTGTCCAGCTTCTAACAGCAATACTGGCGGTTGGGGCGGATTCCCAGGCGGTGGCGGAGATGGAAACTCTAGTAAGACAGACATCAGTGCAAAGGGCTTGAAAGCAGGCTGCACCGATGATAACAATAATACCATCGAAGGCAATATTACGATTGCTGGTGGTACGATTACAATTGATTCCACGGATGACAGCGTACACGCAACCAACATTACCATGACAGGCGGTACAGTCACCGCAGCTACTGGCGACGATGGCATGCATGCCGATAACAAGCTGGACATTCAGGCAGGAACGGTAACGATTACGAAATCCTATGAAGGTCTGGAAGCCGCAGATTTACAGATTAACGGCGGTAATATTCATGTCAACGCTTCCGATGATGGCTTGAATGCCGCAGGAGGCAACGACAGCTCTGGCAACAATGGTGGCTGGGGCGGTGGCGGCTGGGGAGGCGGCATGAGTTCCTCCACTGGCACGCTCACTATCAACGATGGTTATCTGGTTGTTCGGGCAGAAGGTGACGGCTTGGACTCCAACGGTGACTTGATTATCAATGGCGGTACGGTTCTGGTTTATGGTCCAACAACTGGCGGCAACGGCATCTTCGACAAGGGCGATGGCAATTATACTTTCCAGATTAACGGCGGTACTGTTTGGGGTTGCGGTACAAGTGATATGTTTGAGTCGCCGAACACAACGTATCTTTCCGGAACCGTTTCTGCAACCGCAGGTGCAACCTTTGCGGCAGCAGATGCATCCGGCAATGTTTCCAGCATTATGACCGTTCCGTCTGATATGAATATGAGCAATGCGATGTTGTTCTATTGTGGCAGTGATGTCAGCAGCGTTGGACTCTACAGCGGCGGTACTTATAGCGGCGGCACGATGAATGCGGATGGCTATGCAACCGGCGGAACGCTGAGTGGTGGCAGCAGTGTTTCCAGTTCCAGCAGTGGCGGTGGGAATAACCGTCCGGGCGGACGCTGGTAAAAGATTCTTTTTTGCAAACTCGATTACCATCTAATATACTACTCCACAAAAAGCCGTCCTGTGCAATTACGTACAGGACGGCTTTTTTGTATGATGAAAATGATAGAATCAGAAATGGGAACGAATACGAGCCGCAGGCAAATAAAAAGTTTTTTGATCCAGCAATTTTTCAAAAATGCTGGCGAGGTGTGGGCGAGTAGCCCACATTTGCGAAGCAAATTAGATTTTTGAGAATTGTTTTTCCTGCTGCAATTGCATTTTTTGAAGCTGTCAAATTCAAACAAAGTTGAATCATGAGAATCAAGGCTGTAAATTCAGACAAGGCAACGGGG
>CAKUGX010000163.1 GCA_934654765.1 uncultured Collinsella sp.
CCGACGACGGCGACGATAGGTTTCATCTGCTCTCCTTTAATGGGTAGGGTCAGTGGAATTAGTAGAGACGGCAGGCGCAACGCCAAGGATGTGATCCAGGGTATCGAGCAGCTCATGCGGCATGGTCGATACCACATGAACCTCGGCGCCGCGACAGGTAAGGCTTGCGAGTAAATCGTCACGATGATACTCGTCAAGCGTCATGCCGTCAGCGTTGAACATGAGCTTAGGCACAAAGAGCATAACCCCCGACAGGTCTTGCGGCAGTTGCTCCAGGATGTCGCTTGCGACGATGAGGCCGGTCACGTCCACGTTGCCGCCAAAGTAGCGGTTCTTGATGGCCGTGACAGTGCCGGCAAGGCCCTGCGGCGACTCCACGAAGCGCGCCACGGTGTCGCGCGCGCTGGCGCCCGAGAGGCACAGCAGGCGTTGGCCGCGGGCGGCGATTGTCTCGCGGACGTGGGCCAGGCGCTCGGCGTCGGCGACAAGGACATCGTCGGTCTCGTCCAGATACGAGCGGATCATGCCAATGCCGTCGTAGTACTGCGGGTAGCCGTCGTAAAAATCGGCCTCGGGAGGCTCGATGCCGGCGTCCAGGTAGAACTCGTCACTCATCTGGAAGGTATGGCGGCCAAAGCGCTCGTAGGCGCGGTCCTGATAGGGTCGGATCATGGCAATGGTCTCGCGCGCCAGCTCGGGCTTATCGCTGTAGGACCAGCTAAAGCGGCTCTGGTGCTTGGTAAAGCCGAGCGGCACAATGCCCAGGCTCGTGATCTGCTCGTGCTCCTCGCAGTAGCGCAGGGTCTTTTCCAGCTCCTCGCCGTCGTTCATGCCGGGGCACAAAACGATCTGCGCGTGGATCTCGATTCCGGCGGCCATGATGGCCTCGAGCACGTCCATGCCGCGCTGGGCGTTGCGGCCCATCATGCGGCGGCGGACGTCGGGGCTTACGGCATGGACTGACACGTTCATGGGGCTCATGTTGCGGTCGATGACGTTTTGCACGTCCTCGTCGGTGAGGTTGGTGAGCGTGACGAAGTTGCCCTGCAAAAAGCTTAGGCGGTAGTCGTCGTCGCGGATATAGAGTGTGGAACGACCGCCCTTGGGCAGCATCGTCATAAAGCAGAACACGCAGGCATTTACGCAGGTACGCATGCCATCGAAGATGGGGCCATCGAACTCCAGACCCCAGTCCTCGCCGGGAAAGCGGTCAAGCTCCACGGGGGTTACGGTGCCATCGCGCGGGTCGAAAACCTCAAGCTCGACGGTATCGTCGTCGGCCTCCCAGAGCCACACGATCATGTCGGTGAGCCGCTCGCCGTTGACCGTGAGCACGCGCATGCCCGGCTCGATACCCACATCCCATGCGGGCGATTCGGGGCGCACGTTCTTGACGAGCGCGCCCTCACCCGGCTCGGGGTCGCGGCTGCGCCCGTAATCGGCCACCTCGGCGGCGTATGCGGGTACGGTCTGGTCCATGATTAGCGGCAAAGCTCCTTGATGCGCGCGACGGCGCGTTCGATGTGTTCTTGCGGGGTGGAAGCGCCGGCAGTGATGCCGATGTGCTGAGCGTCGGCAAACCATGCGGCCTCGAGCTCCGATGCTTCCTCGATATGATGCGTACGCTCGCAGGCGTCGGCGCAAATCTGCGCCAGGCGACGGGTGTTGCCCGAGTTCTTGCCGCCCACGACGACCATGCAGTCACAGCGGTTGGCGAGCGACGCGGCCGCCTGCTGGCGCTCGCTGGTAGCGGCGCAGATGGTGTTGATCACGCGCAGTTCCTGCACGCGCGGGGTGATGGCAGCCACGACTTCGGCCAAGTTCTGCGCGGTCTGAGTGGTCTGCACGACCAAGCCCACCTTGCCCTTGAGCGGCAGCTCGTCGGCATCGGCGGCGCAGCTCACGACCTGAGCGTCATCGCCTGCGTGTCCCAGAATGCCCTCAACCTCGGGATGACCCGGCTCGCCTACGACGATCACGCGGTAGCCCTCGCGTACCAAGCGCTCAGCAGCCACGTGGACCTTCTTCACGTAGGGGCAGGTGGCGTCGACCACGGTAAGGTCGCGCTCGCGGGCGGCATCGATCACCTGCGGCACCACGCCGTGGGCGCGGATGATCACGGTGCCCGATGTGGCGTCGTCCAAGGTTTCGGCCAGACCGACACCCGCCTCGGCAAGCTCGCGCACCACGATGGGGTTATGGATGAGCGGGCCCAGGGTGTGGACCTGCGCGCTCTCCCCTGCCT
>CAKUGX010000164.1 GCA_934654765.1 uncultured Collinsella sp.
CATCGCGCCGAGAGTACTGCGGGGTCAGCCCGTGGGAGGCCAGGGCGCCGCTGACCGGTGGACGGCACCGAGCCGTCGGATGAATTGAGAAGGGGGAGGCCTCGCGGCCTCCCCCTTTTTTGCGTTTACGGCCAACATTCCTTATGCAATTAAATCAATTTAATCATCCACCGCTGAATATAGACGTTCACCGTTCTTTGGCCGGTTCTCTGTTCTCAATGGACTAATATTTGCTTTAGCGCACTGCTGCGCTTGTCCTGTTTTTACACGGGTCGTTTTATTGATTGTGACGGAAGGACTCACATGGCAGATGTTCATGAGCTGCTTGATACTTGGATTGCCAATGTCAAGGACGAGGAGCTCCTCGCTGAGCTCAACACGATGAAGGAGCAGGGTGATGAGGACGCCATCACCGACGCTTTCTTCCAGGATCTCGCCTTCGGTACTGCCGGTCTTCGCGGCACTATCGGTGCGGGCACTAACCGTATGAATATCTATACGGTCGGTCGTGCGACCCAGGGATTCGCTGACTACCTCAATGCGACCTTTGAGCATCCGACGGTCGCCATCGCTCGCGATAGCCGCAATAAGGGCGAGTTGTTTGTTAAGACGACGGCTGCCATTCTTGCAGCAAACGGCGTGACTGCCCTCGTGTATCCCAAGATTTCTCCTGTGCCGACGCTCTCCTGGGCCGTCCGTGATCTTAAGTGCTCCGGTGGCATTTGCATGACCGCTAGCCATAACCCAGCGCCGTATAACGGCTATAAGGCCTATGGCCCCGATGGCTGCCAGATCACCAGCGAGGCCGCCGATGCAATTTCTAAGGCTATCGCCGAGACCGATACATTCACCGGCGTGAAGTCCATGGACTTTGATGAGGCTCTTGAGCAGGGTCTGGTTAAATGGATCGACGACTCGTGCCTCGAGCGTTATTACGACGCCGTTCTCGCGCGCGGCGTGACCAACCTTTCTGCCGAGGAGATCGCTGGCGCTCCGCTTAAGCTCGTCTACACTCCGCTCAACGGCACCGGCCTCATTCCCGTTACTACGGTACTCGAGCGCGCTGGCATCACCGATGTCACGGTTGTTCCCGAGCAGAAGGAGCCTAACGGCGATTTCCCGACCTGCCCGTATCCTAACCCCGAGATCCGTCAGGCCATGCAGAAGGGCATCGATCTCTGCGAGCAGGTTCACCCTGATTTGCTGCTTGCAACCGATCCCGACGCCGACCGTGTTGGCGTTGCCGTTAAAAATGGCGATGACTATCTGCTGCTGACCGGCAATGAGATGGGCGTTCTGCTGCTCGACTATATCTGCAAGACCCGTGCTGCCCGCGGTGAGGACCTCACTAAGAAGGTTGCCGTTACTACTATCGTTTCTTCCGCCATGGTTGACGCTCTGGCCGACGAGTACGGTTTTGAGCTTCGCCGCTGCCTGACGGGCTTCAAGTACATCGGCGACATCATTACTTCTCTTTCCGATGCTGGCGAGGTCGATCGCTTTATCTTCGGTTTCGAGGAGAGCTACGGCTATCTGGCCGGCGACCACGTGCGCGACAAGGACGCCGTGAGCACTTCGCTTCTGATTTGCCAGATGGCGCAGTATTACAAGCTCCAGGGTAAGAACCTTGCCGATGCGATGCACGAGCTGTACGAGAAGTATGGCTACTACCACAATAAGACGATTTCGCTGAGCTATCCGGGTGCTGAGGGTGCGGCAAAGATGGCCGGCATCATGGCTGGTTTGCGCGAGAATCCGCCCGCGGAGCTCGCCGGTTCCAAGATTGAGGCCGTCGTGGATTACAACACCTGCGTGAACGGCCTGCCGAAGGCTAATGTCATTGAGTTCGATCTCGAGGGTGGTAACAAGGGTATCGTCCGTCCTTCTGGCACCGAGCCCAAGATTAAGCTGTACATCTTTGCTAAGGGCGCGGATGCCGCCGAGGCTGATGCAGCACTTGACGCGATCGAGGAGTCCGGTCGCAAGCTCTTGGCCTAAGGCTTTGAAAGCCTATTTCTATAGATAGACGGAGGAGGGGATCTCGGAAACGAGGTCCCCTCTTTATTACTTTTAAATACAGCTGAGAATCCCAAACTGTGTAGGAAATGTGTATGCCCAGATTCCCGCCCACGGGGCCCCTCCGGTCTGGCAATATATCTCCTTGCCGCGCGGCCCGGTCGGACCGGATCAGCCGCCAGGCGTGCACCTTGA
>CAKUGX010000165.1 GCA_934654765.1 uncultured Collinsella sp.
TATACTCATGGAAAACCTCCCATTTCCCGATGTCCAAGAAATGGGAGGCAGTTCACAGGCACCTTTGTGGTGGTTTTTGTTTACGCGCTGGCGATGATGAGGGCTGGACGAACGTCGTTGGCCAACTCGGCGATCGAGGTGGCGACGGCATGGTCGGGGTCACGGTCCATCACGATGGTGCCGACATCGGTCAGTTTGGCAAAGCGGTACATGCCGCGTCCGTTGACCTTGCTGGCGTCCATGAGGGCAACGCCTTGACGGGCGGCGGAGATCATGGCTGTTTTGGTCTCGGCCATCTGCGGAAAGTCGGTCGTAAAGCCGCAGCCGGGAACAAAAGCGCCGGGGCACATGACGGCAAGATCGGCGTGGACCATTTGGAGCGCCTGCATGGTAAGTGGGCCGTACAGATAGCGATGACCTTTGCGCAGTGCCCCGCCCAGCATGACGACATCGACTGAGGGCATGCTCTCGTCGATGTAATCGGCGATGGTGATGTCGGCCGTGATGACGGTGATGCCGTCGCGCTGGTCGAGCAAGCGGACAAATTCGAGCGCGGTGGTGCCCGAGTCGACAAGCAGTGTGTCGCCGTCATTGACGAGCTCGATGGCGCTTTGCGCGATGGCCTGCTTGGCGGCGACGTTGACGTTGATGCGGCGATCCTGCGTGGAGACGGTCAAGCGCTTGTGGAGCGATACGGCACCACCATGTGTGCGGCGCAGCTTGCCCGCTTCGGCGAGAGCGTCCAGGTCGGCGCGGGCGGTGACGGAGGACACGCCAAAGGTCTGGGCGATTTCTGCTACCTGCACCGAGGCATTATGCTCGAGTATTTCCATAATGGCGGTACGGCGCTCGTCGGCAAAAGCACGGTTGGTAGCTTGGGCCATGTTTGCTCCATTCTCGGCTAAATTTGCAGGAATTGTGTTGACTCTATTTTCGTTCATTTTCTTTTTGAGTAAGAAAACACCTTTCGATTGCTTATCTTTTCTATAAAAGAAAGACGCTCAACGCTCAAAATTCAATATCGAACATGTTCACTCGGCTCAAATTCCTTCCGTTTACTTTTCAAAAACGACTGTATTGGCCTGCATGGGCTCAATATCTCGCACGTGCAAAGTCGCTGAATTTCATACAATGAGCGCAGCAAAACGCAAGGTAAATCGCCTTGCGGACACGTACGCCCGATGTCCAGATGCGGGCGAGGGAGAGGAGCAAACGCTCATGGCACTTGTTACCACCGAAAAGATGCTCAAGGACGCTCAGGCCGGCCACTACGCCGTTGGCGCGTTCAACGTCGAGAACCTCGAGTTTGTTATGGCTGTTCTGGCCGCTGCCGAGGAGACCAAGTCCCCCGTCATCATGCAGACCACCCCGGGCACCATTAAGACCGCTGGCCTGGATTACTTCTACGGCATGGTCAAGGCTGCCGCCGAGCGCGCTTCCGTGCCCGTCGCCCTGCACCTCGATCACGGCGATGGCTATGACCGCTGCATGCAGGCTTTCCGCACTGGCTACACCTCCGTTATGATCGACGGTTCGCACGAGTCCTTCGAGGACAACATCGCTCTGACCAAGTCCGTCGCCGATGCTGGTCGCGCCATGGGCGTGCCCGTCGAGGCCGAGCTCGGCAAGGTTGGCGGCAAGGAGGACGACGGTCCCGCGGTTGAGGGCGAGAGCCCCTACACCGATCCTGCCGAGGCCAAGGAGTTTGTTGAGCGCACCGGCTGCACCTCGCTGGCCATTGGCGTTGGCACCAGCCACGGCGTGTACACGAGCGATCCGCACATCGAGCAGTCCGTGGTCAAGGCCATCCGCGACGCCGTCGACGTGCCGCTGGTCCTGCACGGCACCTCCGGTGTGCCCGATGAGCAGGTTGCCGAGGCTGTGAAGAACGGCATCTGCAAGGTCAACTACGCCACCGAGCTGCGTCAGGCCTACACCAAGGGCTTCATGGCCTACATGGCCGAGAACCCCGGCTGCTTCGATCCCAAGAAGCCGGCCAAGGAGGGCATGCGCGAGATCACCGAGCTGGTTAAGATCCGCATGACCAACCTCAACTCTGTGGGCAAAGCAGAGTAACAGCAAGGGTACTCCGACTCGCTACATATCCCGGGGAGGGACGAGGGCTTAGTTCCCCAATCGTCCTCGGGCATGCAAAAAGCCTCGCTGCGCACTTCGTGCGGCGAGGCTTTTTGCCCCCTGTGGAA
>CAKUGX010000166.1 GCA_934654765.1 uncultured Collinsella sp.
GTGCAGCAGGTGCAGGCGCTCGGACTTTTTGCCCAAGTCCAAGTTGATGCGGCGGCGTGTGGACTGAATGCGCCACGCAACCCACTCGTGCAGGATCTGGCGCACTCCCATAACGCGGGGATAGCCGTCGACCAGCACGTTAAAGTTGCACGAGAACGAGTCTTGCAGCGTGGTCGAGCGGTAGAGCTTGGCCATGAGCTTGTCGGGGTCGACGCCGCGCTTCAGGTCGATGGCGATGCGCAGGCCGGAAAGGTCGGTCTCGTCACGGATGTCGGCGATCTCTTTGACCTTGCCCTCCTTGGAGAGCTTGACGATGCGCTCGATGATGACATCGGTCTTGGTGGTGTAGGGGATCTCGTAGACCTCGATGATGCGCTCTTCGGGAATCCAGCGCCAGCGGGAGCGAATCTGGAAGCTACCCAGACCGGTCTCGATGATCTTTTCCATCTCCTCGCGGCGGTAGATAATCTCACCGCCGGTCGAGAAGTCGGGCATGGGCATGTACTCGAGCAAGTCGCAGTCGGGATCCTTGAGGTAGTGCATCGTGGCGGTGCAGACCTCGTTGAGGTTAAAACCGCAAATGTCGGACGCCATGGCGACGCCGATGCCCTTGTTGGCCGAGACGAGGATGTTGGGGAACGTGGTGGGCAGCAGGCGCGGCTCCTTCATGGCGCCGTCGTAGCTGTCGATGAAGTCGACTGGGTCCTTGTCGATATCCTTGAAGATCTCGGCACTGATGGGGGAGAGCTTGGCCTCGGTATAACGCGAGGCGGCGTAGCTCAGGTCGCCCGAGTAGTACTTGCCAAAGTTGCCCTTCGACTCCACGAAGGGGGCGAGCAGCGCCTCGTTGCCGGTGGCCAGACGCACCATCGTCTCGTAGATCGCGGCGTCGCCGTGCGGGTTGAGCTTCATGGTCTGGCCAACGATGTTGGCGCTCTTCTGGCGCTCGCCCTTGAGCAGGCCCATCTTGTACATGGTGTAGAGCAGCTTGCGGTGCGAGGGCTTAAAGCCGTCGATCTCGGGGAACGCACGCGAGACGTTGACGCTCATGGCGTAGGGCATGTAGTTGACCTCGAGCGTCTGCGTGATTGGCTGGTCGGTGACCTCGGAGTGCAGGCCGATGACGTTCTCGGCGTTGACCTGCTTTTTCTTGGGCTGGTTCTTCGTCTTCTTCTTTGCCACGATTTCCTCTTGAACTTCTTTAGGGCCGTCGTTATCGATTTACTGCTACTGCAGGTCCAGCTGGTCCAGGTATTCCTTGCCGTGCTCGGAGATATGGCGCTTGCGGCCCGCCTCGTCGTTGCCCAGCAGCAAGTTGAACATGGTTTCCATCTTGGTGACGTCCTCGGGCTCCACCTTGATCAGGCGACGCGTCTCGGGGTTCATGGTGGTGAGCCACATCATGTCCGGATCGTTCTCACCAAGACCCTTGGAGCGGTTGATCGAGCACTTCTGGTCGCCAATTTCTTTAAGGATGCCGTTCTTTTCGAGTTCCGTGTAGGCAAAGTAGGTCTTCTCTTTGCAGTTGATCTCGTAGAGCGGCGACTCGGCAATATACACGTAACCCTCGTCGATAAGCGTGGGCACCAGGCGGTAGAGCATGGTGAGCACGAGCGTGCGGATGTGATAGCCGTCGACGTCGGCGTCCGTACAGATGATGACCTTGTTCCAGTTGAGGTTGTCTAGGTCAAAGGCGCCGAGGTTCTTGATGCGCTTGTCCTTGATCTCCACACCGCAGCCCAGCACGCGCATGAGGTCCATGATGATGTCGGACTTAAAGATGCGCGGATAGTCTTCCTTCAGGCAGTTGAGGATCTTGCCGCGGACGGGCATAACGCCCTGGAACTCGGCATCACGCGAGGTGCGAATGGCGCCTGCTGCCGAGTCGCCCTCTACGATGTAGATCTCGCGGCGGCTCTTGTCCTTGGAACGGCAATCGATGAACTTCTGCACGCGGTTGGCCATGTCGGTCTTCTGTTGCAGGTTGGTCTTAATGCTCTGACGGGTTTTCTCGGCGTTCTCGCGCGAGCGCTTGTTGATGAGCACCTGCTCCAGAATCTTGTTGGCGGCGTCTTTGTTCTCGATTAAGTAGGTCGAGAGGCGCTCCTTAAAGAAGGCGGTCATGGCCTGCTGGATAAAGCGGTTGTTGATGGCCTTCTTCGTCTGGTTCTCGTAGGAGGTCTGCGTCGAGAAGC
>CAKUGX010000167.1 GCA_934654765.1 uncultured Collinsella sp.
GCATCGAGGCGCAGATCCAGCTGGCAAACCAGATCGTGACCACCATCCAGAACACCACACAGGAAGCTGACTTTGCCTCGCTCGGTGTTGACCAGCGGGCAGAGCAGCTTCTTGCGCTTTTACGAGACAACGACCCGCGCCTTGCCACAGGAAAAAGCGCAAAAGAGCTGGAACGACCGGAGACCTCTATTGCGCAAAGCTCGTTGTTCACCGGTGCTATTCATGAGCCTCAGATGTACACCGAGTTGAAAAAGGAAATCGTGTCTGCTGACCGCATTGACATGCTGGTGTCCTTCATCAAATGGAGTGGTCTGCGGCTTATTATGGACGAGCTGCGCCAGTTCACGCAGAGTGGAGGCGAACTGCGCATCATTACGACTTCCTATATGGGGGCTACAGATGTGAAGGCCATCGAAGAACTGCGTCAGCTGACCAACACCAAAATCAAGGTCAGTTATGACACGAAGCGTACCCGGCTCCATGCAAAAACTTATGTCTTTTACCGGGATACCGGCTTCACGACGGCGTATGTTGGTTCCTCTAACCTGTCCAATGCCGCAATTTCCAGCGGTCTGGAATGGAATGTGAAAGTCACAAAGAAGGACTTGCCGGAGACGATTGACAAAATTGCAGCCACCTTTGAAAGCTACTGGAACTCCAACGAGTTTGAATATTATGATGAAGGGCAGAAGGAACGCCTGACCCGTGCCTTAAAAGATGAAAAGTACAGCGAAACCGACAACAGTGGCATCTACACGCTGGACATTCTGCCATATTCTTACCAGCAGGAGATTCTGGATAAGCTGGAAGCAGAACGCACCGTGCGAGGGTACAACCGCAACCTTGTAGTGGCTGCGACCGGAACCGGAAAGACTGTGATTTCCGCACTGGATTACAAGCGTTTCTGCAAACAGCATCCGGGTCACCCCTGCCGGCTGTTGTTCGTGGCGCATCGGGAGGAGATTCTGAAGCAGAGCCTGTATACTTTCCGGGCAGTGCTGAAAGACGCCAATTTTGGCGAGCTGTTTGTGGGCAGCCACAAGGCTGACAGCATCGACCATCTGTTTATCTCCATTCAGACTTTCAATTCGCAGGATTTTACCACGAAAACAGATGCGGATTTCTACGATTATATCGTTGTGGATGAGTTCCATCATGCCGCTGCACCGACCTACCAGAAGCTGCTGGAATACTATCAGCCGAAAATCCTGCTGGGCCTGACCGCCACCCCGGAACGCATGGACGGCAAGAACATCCTGGACTATTTCAGTGGGCGCATTGCTGCCGAAATTCGTCTGCCGGAAGCCATTGACCGGAAACTGCTTTGTCCCTTCCAATATTTCGGTGTGACCGACACGGCAGATTTGAGCAGCCTGAAATGGCGCACGGGCGGATACGACAAAAACGAACTGTCTAATCTGTACACCCTCAGCGGTTTGGTGGCAGAGCGGCGTGCCGACCTTGTAGTGAGCTCTATCCTAAAATATGTGACGGACATCAACGAGGTAAAAGGTCTGGGCTTCTGCGTTTCCATTGAACATGCCCAGTTCATGGCTGATCATTTCAATGCACGTGGCATTTCGTCCATGGCATTGACAGGGGACTCTCCGGATGAGGAACGCAACGCGGCCAAACAAAGGCTTGTTTCTGGGGAGCTTCGTTTCATTTTTGTTGTGGATATTTACAATGAAGGCGTGGACATTCCGGAAGTGAACACGGTGCTGTTCCTGCGTCCCACGGAATCGCTGACCGTGTTTTTGCAGCAGCTGGGCCGCGGCCTGCGTCTGGCCGAAAACAAAGAATGCCTGACCGTGCTGGATTTTATCGGTCAGGCAAACAAAAAGTATAATTTTGAGGAGAAGTTTGCAGCACTGCTTTCCAATACTACCCGCAGTGTAAGCCGGGAAATCAAAGAGGGTTTTCTCTCTGCGCCCAAAGGCTGCTACATTCAACTGGAAAAAATTGCGGCAAAGTATGTGCTGGATAATATCAGTGCATCTTATGACCGCACTTCCGGCCTTGTGGCACGGGCAGCCTCCTTCACAGAAGATACCGGCCTGCCGTTGACATTGGGAAACTTCCTCGACTACTATCACCTCGACCCACGTGCGATTTACAG
>CAKUGX010000168.1 GCA_934654765.1 uncultured Collinsella sp.
GTCCGCGATTGGCTGCGCGCCAACTGGAACATGCAGGGCGAGCCGCCTCGCATCCCCGCGGAAGTTATTGAGGGCACCTCCAACCGCTATCAGGAGGCGTTCCAGATCATTACCGGCACCAAGTTCGAACCCAAAGGAGTCTAATGTCTCTGCGTGACACCATCGAGGGCGCCCGCGACGAAGCCAAGTCCACCGTCGACGCCATGACAAAGAAGACCGCTGCCGCCGAGGAGAAGGGCAAGGCCAAGGAGGGCGACGCGCCCGCCGCCTACGATCCCTTCAAGTCCGGCAAGGCCACCGCTGCCGGCGCCAAGCCGTCGCGCGAGGTCGCCGCGTCCGTGCGTCTGGAGGGCGAGCGCCCCAAGAAAAGCGTCGCCCTCATGACCAAGGAGGAAAAGAAGGCCGCCCGCGCTGAGGAGCGTTCCATCGAGGATGCCCGCAACCAGGCCTACGACTACCTCCTCAGGCTCGATGATGCCTACACGAAGACCGACAAGACCTGGTGGATCTTGCTGGGCATCGGTTTTGTCATGACGATCATCTCGCTGTTCCTGACGTTCGTCTTCCCCGCCGAGGTCAAGGAGATCCACACCGTCCAGGGCGTCCTTTCCATCGTTACGCTTGTCCTGGCGTACGGCTTCATCATCTCCGCCTTCATCTTCGACTGGCGCAAGCGTCGCCCGTTCCGCAAGGCCGCCGAGAAGCGCATGCAGAAGATGAGCGACAAGCGCGTCTACGAGTTCCTCGCCGAGGAGAACGCCAAGCTCGTCGCTACTGCGAAGGAGAACCGCAAGAAGGAGAAGAAGGCCCAGAAGAGCAAGTAGCGCCAACGTGCTAAAATCTTCTTCCATGCCTTCGTAGCTCAGGGGATAGAGCACCGCTCTCCTAAAGCGGGTGTCGGCGGTTCGAATCCGTCCGGGGGCACCATGAATGAACGCAGGTCAGTCGCTTAGGCGGCTGGCCTGCTTTTTCTTGCGCCGTTTGCCTAATCGAAAGCAAAAGCAAGGGTTCGAAAGAGGACAATGGGACTGCAGCGGGTTTCCGCCGTGGGACGGGAGAATGCAATGGCGCAGGAAGCAAAGATGCTCGCCCCCGAGCGCCGTCGCCGCATAGTCGAGATGCTGCAGTCGCACTCGCCGATCCTCATTTCCGAGGCGGCGCGGGAACTCGGCGTCTCTACCGTCACGGTTCGCGGTGATTTCGACGCGCTCGCCGCCCAGGGAATGCTCAGCCGAGTTCATGGCGGCGCGGTTCTTATTTCCGATTATTCGTTCTCAAGCCGGAAAGACCGCGCGAGGGGTCATGTGCGCGAGAAGCGCGCTATCGCCGACCAGGCAGCCGAGCTCGTGGGCGATCACGAGACGATCCTTGTGGGCAGCGGCTCGACAACCTATGAGCTTGTCCGCGCGCTGGCGCAGCGGCCCGAGGCCTCGGGCATCACTGTGGTGACCAACGACTGGCATGTTCTCGAGCAGGGGAGAAGGGAATTCGGGAGCTTGGGGCTCGTTGGCACGGGCGGCACGCTCATGAGGGAGCTCGGCTACTTTTACGGGCAGCTGCTCGCCTCAAGCCTCTCAGATATCGTGTTCGACAAAGTCTTTATCGGCGCGAACGGGTACGACCCGGCGTTCGGGTTTCTTACTGACCTTGCGGCGGCGTGCGAGGTCAAGAAGACCTTCTTGGCCCACGGGCGCAACAAGATTGTCCTTATGGACTCGTCGAAGGTCGGCGAAGGGCGTTCTTACACGCGTTTTGCTAAGCCGAATGAGGTCGACATGGTCTTCGTAGACCGCGACCCCGACGGGACCATTGCCTCCTCGACAACGGCAAAAGTTGTTGAATGCTGTGTCTAGCTTGGATTTCTTTATGCCAAGAAGTGCCTTAGGTACAGAGCCTGAGGAGCTTTGGCTGCACGTGAACTCGGCCGGAGTCCGACTTAGGAGTAGACTGTCTGTCAATTAGGGGCGCGGTGCG
Source organism: uncultured Collinsella sp. (assembly GCA_934654765.1). Classification (GTDB taxonomy): domain Bacteria; phylum Actinomycetota; class Coriobacteriia; order Coriobacteriales; family Coriobacteriaceae; genus Collinsella. The sequence goes on from CAKUGX010000168.1 coordinate 1,975, forward strand.
CCTTTATTACCCATGTGACGCAAAGGAGAATGCCATGGGACTCTTTGATATCTTCAAGAAGAAGGACGCCCCGGAGGCGCCCGCCAAGCCCGCC
>CAKUGX010000169.1 GCA_934654765.1 uncultured Collinsella sp.
GGCGCAGACGTTGAGGGCGCCACGGATCTTGTTGAGGACCAGGGTCGGCAGAGCCTCGCCGTCGATGTCCTCAGCGATGATGAGCAGGCCGCGGCCGGCGCGCTGGACAGCCTCGAGAACGGGCATGATGTCCTGGACGCTGGAGATCTTCTGGTCGGTGATGAGGATGTACGGATCCTTCATCACGGCCTCCATGCGATCGTTGTCCGTGACGAAGTAAGCGGAGACGTAGCCCTTGTCGAACTGCATGCCCTCGACGGTGTCGATGGTGATGTCGAACGTCTGGGAATCCTCGACGGTGATGACACCGTCCTTGCCCACGACCTCCATGGCCTCGGCGATCTTTTCGCCGACCTCGGGGTCACCGGCAGAGATGGTACCGACGGAAGCAATCTGCTCCTTGGTCTCGACCGGCTTGGCCTGCTTCTTCATCTCGGCGACGGCAGCGTTGACAGCCTTGTCGATGCCGCGACGGATGGCCAGCGGGTTGGCGCCAGCGGCAACGTTGCGCAGGCCGTCGTTGACGATGGCCTGGGCGAGCAGGGTTGCGGTGGTGGTGCCGTCACCCACGGTGTCGTTGGTCTTGGTGGCGACCTCCTTCACCAGCTGGGCACCCATGTTCTCGATGTTGTCCTCGAGCTCAATCTCCTTGGCGACAGAAACGCCGTCGTTGGTGATGGTCGGGGCACCGAACGTGCGCTGCAGCGCAACGTAGCGACCCTTGGGGCCCATGGTGACGGTAACGGCGTCGGCCAGAGTGTTGACGCCCTTGGCAAGCTTAGCGCGGGCATCGGTGTTGAACGTAATGTTCTTTGCCATGGTAGGTAATCCTCCAAAAGAAATGCGACTCGCGTCGCCGCTTCCGAGTCCTATGCGGCGGGCGCGTTCAAAGACGAATCAGAGATTCTGACGAGACTAGGCCTCGACGACGGCGTAGATGTCGTCGGCGCGCATCAGCAGATACTTCTCGCCGTCGACCTTGACCTCGTTGCCACCGAACTTACCGTAGATGACAACGTCACCGACCTTGACGTCCATGGGGATGCGCTCACCCTTGTCGTTGACCTTGCCGGCGCCAACGGCAACGATGGTGCCGCGCTGCGGCTTCTCCTGAGCGTTGCTGGCGATATACAGACCAGAAGCGGTCTTCTGCTCGGCCTCGTCGGGCTTGACCAGAACACGATCTGCAAGCGGCTTCAAAGACGACATGCTTGTCTCCTCCTTTTTGGGCCGCGCGGTTATACCACGCGAATTAACCCTTTTTGTTTGCGTACGCGTTGAATGGTACCCACGAATGGCGGGTTATACAACACAGAGTCAAAAAATCTTATTTTTTGGCACTTAGATTTTCTGAATGCCGGGGGATAACTTAGCGGTGGCTCCCGGGGCGGACCGGAGGGCATGAAGTTTGCTGCTCTACAGTCCTGCGCAAGACGGAAAGCACATTAAGTGCTTTCCTTTGCGTGCGGAACTCGCGACAAACTTCATGCCCTCCGGTCCGCCCCGGGAGCTGGGTTAACTGATTCGAGCCCGGCATTCAGAAAAGTCAGTGCAGCAAAATGGCGATGCGGATAGCGACATGTGCATGGTTTTCGCTGCGCGCACGGGTCCCCTGGGGAGCACCGTGCATTTTTGGGAGTATTCAGCAAGCCAGGACGGCTGCATACGCGCCGGACACACCATATTGATCCCAAGGACACCTTCGACCGGCGATTTAAGTCGGCAGGCAAACTCCGTCAGGACAAAAAGGGGCGCCTCGCGCCGTACAGGAGCCCAAAATGACGTCAATCTCCGCAACGTTACCCAACCGCAGCGGCACCGACGGGGCATGCGGTGCTGAATACTCCGTTTTTTGCACGGCGCGGACGGGGGTACATCAGGATCCGGAAGAACATCCCAGCCTTTTTATGCAATTCGTAATGGAAAGTATGCAAAACACCTAGAGATAGCATTGCTGCTGTCCAAATTGAGCGCGCGGGGAAGCGGCGCCTCCGCCCCGCGCCCAGATCAAGC
>CAKUGX010000170.1 GCA_934654765.1 uncultured Collinsella sp.
ATTCACCACCCGGTAATTCGCCTGCATCGATGCAACTTCGCCGGCTTGGAACTCGAGGGCGTGGCCAAAGGCTCGTGGCGCGAGCTTACCGACCGCGAGGTGCAGATCCTCAAGGACGGCGGCATTCCGCCCAAGCAGGCCAGCGCCAAGCGCGGCGGCAAGTCCCAAGACACCACGGCCAGCCGCACCCGCCATCACGGCAGTCATGGCTCCGCGCCCAAGCGTAACACCTACCGCGAGCGCTACACGGGGTAGGCAACCTGCCGCACCCCAGCACTCGCGAACCATACCAGCACGTCAACCACCGAAAGGAAGCATTGCATGATCGTCGCCATCGACGGCCCCGCCGGTTCCGGCAAGTCCACTATCGCCAAGGAGATCGCCCGCCAGCTGGGCTTTAACAAGCTCGACACGGGCGCCATGTATCGCGCCGTCACCTTCGCCGCGCTCGACCGCGGCATCGACCTGGACGACGAGGCGGCCATCGACGCCCTCGCCGAGCAGATCGAAATCCGCTTTACCAACGGCACCGGCGAGGATACGCGCCTGACCATCGACGGCACGGACGCCTCTGCCGCCATCCGCACCCCGCAGGTGGACGCCAACGTCTCCAAGGTCTCGGCCTATCCGGGCGTGCGCGCCGCCATGCTCATCCACCAGCGCCGCGCCGCAGAGGACCGCGATATCGTGGCCGAGGGTCGCGACATCGGAACCGTTGTGTTCCCCAACGCGCAGGTCAAGGTCTTCCTGACCGCCGACCCGCGTGAGCGCGCCCGCCGCCGCGTGCTGCAGCGCCACCAAAACGACGCCCAGCCGTTGACCGCCGATCAGCTCGAAGCCGAGGTCGACGAGACCCTCGACGCTCTCAAGCAGCGTGACAAGCTCGACAGCAGCCGCGAGGTCGCGCCGCTCGTGCCCGCCGAGGACGCCGTGCACGTCGACTCCACCGCCCACACCATCGACGAGGTCGTCTCGATAATCGAGGACCTCATCAACCAAAGGAGGTAGCCCATGCGCCTGTTTAAGCAGACGCCCGAGGACTATTACAACGCCCCCTACGCCGAGTTCCCGGCACTCATCCGCGGCACGGTCGTCGTGGTCATGGCAATACTATGGGTCTTCTCCAAGCTCATGTGGCGTTGGAAGGTCGAGGACGCCGACCTGCTGTTTGAGCGCCAGGAAGGCCGCGGCAGCGTAGTCATCTGCAATCACACCTCGATGGCCGAGCTCTTGGCCGTGGAGACGGCGCTGTTCTTTGGCGGCCGCCGCATCCGTCCCATCTTTAAGTCTGAGTTCGCCAAGACCAAGATCGTGCGCTGGGCCTTTAGCCGCGTGGGCGGCATCCCCGTCGAGCGCGGTACCGCCGACATGAAGTGCCTGCGCGCCGCCCAGCATGCGCTGCAGCGCGGCGAGGACGTCCTGATCTTCCCCGAGGGCACGCGCATCCGCTCGCGCGAAATCAAGCCCGAGGTCCACGGCGGCTTTGCACTTATCGCCCAGATGGGCAAGGCGCCCGTCAACCCGCTCGCTATCTGCGGCTGGTCCGACATCACGCCCAAGGGCAAAAAGCTCATGCGCCCCAAAAAATGCTGGATCCGTGCCGGCAAGGCCGTCTCGCTTTCCGACGCACCGGCCGGGCTCAAGCGCACGGAACGCCTGGCCTGGTTTGAGTCCGAGGCCATGGGCCGCGTCTACACCATGCGCGACGAGCTCTGCAACGAGCATCCGGGCAGGTTCTAGCCATGGATGAGAACGTGAAGAACACCGCCGCAGCCGCCGCCGAGGAATCCGTCCCCACCATCGAGATCGCCGCCCACGCCGGCACCTGCTACGGCGTGCAGCGCGCGCTCGACATGGCGCTGGCCGCCGCACCGCAGGCAGGGGAGAGCGCGCAGGTCCACACCCTGGGCCCGCTCATCCATAACCCCATCGTGGTGCGCGAGCTTGCCGAAGCGGGCGTGGGCTTGGCCGAGACCCTGGACGACGCCGCATCGGGCACGGTGATCATC
>CAKUGX010000171.1 GCA_934654765.1 uncultured Collinsella sp.
CATTCCCTCTGATGACCTCAAGGGCCGTATCATCGGTCGCGAGGGTCGCAACATCCGGACCTTCGAGCAGGTTTCCGGCGTCAACCTCGTGATCGACGACACGCCCGAGACCGTCGTTCTTTCGAGCTTCGACCCGGTCCGTCGTGAGACCGCCCGTGTCGCCCTCGAGAACCTCATCGCCGACGGCCGCATTCACCCTGCCCGTATCGAGGAGATGTATCACAAGGCCGCCGACCTGGTTCAGCAGCGCGTGCGCGAGGCTGGCGAGCAGGCTGCCTTCGATACCGGCATCCACGACCTGCACCCCGAGATCGTCAAGACCCTTGGTGCCCTGCGCTACCGTACCTCGTTTGGTCAGAACGTGCTTCAGCATTCCCTCGAGGTCTCTGATCTGTGCGGTGTGATGGCTTCCGAGCTTGGCCTGGACGTTGTGACCGCCAAGCGCGCCGGCCTGCTTCATGACCTGGGCAAGGCAATCGACCACGACGTCGAGGGCCCGCATGCCGTCATCGGCGCCGAGCTTGCCCGCCGTTATGGCGAGAAGCCCGTTATCGTCCACGCTATCGAGGCTCACCATGCCGATGTCGACCCCAACACGGTGCTCGATGTCCTGGTACAGGCCGCCGATGCTGTCTCTGCCTCTCGCCCCGGTGCCCGTCGCGAGTCTGCCGAGAACTACATCAAGCGTCTTGAGAAGCTCGAGGAGATCGCCAACTCCCATGACGGCGTCGAGCGTACCTATGCCATGCAGGCCGGTCGCGAGGTCCACGTCATGGTCCAGCCGGACAAGATCTCCGATGCCCAGTCCACGGTCCTGGCTCACGATATCGCCCATCAGATCGAGGAAGAGATGGAGTATCCCGGTCAGGTGCGCGTCGTCGTGATTCGCGAGAGCCGCGCTGTCGATATCGCTAAATAACATGAGCGACGCGAACGAGCTCATCTCATTTATCGCGTCGATGTCGGGGGAGGGCAACCTTCGCGTCGAGGAGAACCTTGGCGAGGGGTATGTCCGCCTCCGCGTTTCGGAGGCCGAGCGGCGCCAGGCAAAGCACGACATTCAGCATGTTGAGGATATCGTCATCGAAATGCTCCGTAATGCTCGAGATGCCGGCGCCGACAAGGTCTATCTCGCCACGACCAAGGAAGACGGCGTCCGCACCCTTGTCTTTCTGGATAACGGTTCGGGCGTTCCGCAGGATATGCAAGAGCGAATCTTCGATGCCCGCGTTACCTCCAAGCTCGAGAGCATGAAGATGGACCGTTGGGGCGTTCACGGTCGTGGCATGGCATTGTTTTCGATCAAGCAGAACACCGATGAGGCCCGCGTGGTCACGTCCGGTGTCGATCTTGGTTCAGCCTTTAAGGTGAGCGTCGCGGCCGACCGCCTCAGTGAGCGTGCCGATCAGTCCAGCTGGCCCCAGGCCGTCAAGGATGAGGACGGACGTTATGTCTGTGCTCGCGGTCCGCATAATATTATTCGCGCTGCTTGTGAGTTTGCGCTCGAGGAGTTGCGTGGTTGCGATGTCTATCTTGGTTCTCCGTCTGAGATTGCCGCGACCCTTTATGCTCAGGCGTCAAGCCGGCTTGATACGTCTCGTCTCCTGTTCATTGATGACGAGAGCGAGCTTCCGGTTGTCGATCGTTTAGGCCTTGCTTCTGATGCCGAGGACTTTATCCGTATCTGTTCGGGTTTGGGTCTTGAGATGTCCGAGCGCACGGCCCATCGCATTTTGGCAGGGCAGATTAAGCCCGTTCGCGGTGTGACCGCGCGTCTGCTGCGCGAGCGTGATTCGTTCTCGCATGCGCCGGCTCCTGTCGATCTCGCGAAGGATCGTCGCGGGCTACGTATTGCCAAGGATGACATGGCACAGTTTTCGCGTGCTGTGGAACGCGACTTTAATGACCTTGCCGCCCGGTACTATCTCAACCTTTGCGGCGACCCCAAGATTCGCGTTTCACGTGATCGCATCACCGTGACGTTCGATCTTGCCAAAG
>CAKUGX010000172.1 GCA_934654765.1 uncultured Collinsella sp.
CTCTCCTACTTATCGTCGGGCTCGGTGACGCGCTTGGTAAACGAGAGCTTGGACTCCTTACCGGCCATGAGCTTTTGGATATTCGAGCGATGGGCCCACACCACGGTGATGCCGATCATCGCCATGCAGAACTTGAGGCCCAGGCTGCTGTACGGAAAGACCGCGCAGACGGCGATGGGAAGGCCGATGGCGGCGGCGAGCGAGCCGACCGACACGTACTTGGTGATGGCGACGGCCACGATAAACATGCCCAGCAGCGACAGGCCAATAGGCCAGTACCAGGCAAGAATCACGCCCAGGCCCACGGCGATACCCTTACCGCCGTGGAAGTTAAGGTAGGGCGAAAAGATGTGTCCCCACACAGCAGCCAGACAAATGACGCCGACCATCCAGTCGCCCGGAGCGCCGGGAGCCATGATGCTCGCGGGGAAGCCAAAGCCCACGCTCGCGATGAGCGGGCGCGCGATGATGACACAGATAGCGCCCTTAAGGCAGTCGAGCAGCAGCGTGAGCGCGGCCACCTTGGGGCCGGCCACACGCAGGGCGTTGGTGGTACCGATGTTGCCGGAGCCCGCCTTGCGAATGTCGGTGTGGTTGAACACGCGGCCCAGGATCAGGCCAAACGGAATCGCTCCGATAAAGAACGAGACCACGGCGCAGATGGCGGTCAGCAGAATCGGATTAAGCATCCTTTTGCTCCTTCTTCCTAAAGAAGAGTCGAATGGGCGTACCGGCAAAGTCGAAGGTCGAGCGCATGCGGTTTTCCACGTAGCGCTGGTAGGTGTCATTGACCAGGTCGCTGTGGTTGACGAAGAAGGTGAACGTCGGCGGGTTGACGCCCGTCTGGGTCACGTAGTGCATGCGCAGGCGGCGCTTGCCGTCTACCACGGTGTGGCCAAACTCGCGCAGGTCGGTGAGGAACGTATTGAGGCGCGAGGTGCTGATCTTTTGCGAGCGCGTCTTCTCGGCGGCGTCGACCATCGCCCAGATCTTCTCGACGCTGCGGCCGGTCAGGGCCGAGATGCGCAGGTACTGGGCCCAGGGAGCCATGACGCCCAGACGGCGGTCGACGGTCTCCATGCAGGCCTCGCGCTTGCGGTCATCGTCGAGCAGGTCCCACTTGTTGAGCAGCACCACGATGGCGCAGCCGCGCTCGATGGCCAAGCCCATGACCTTCTGGTCCTGCTCGGTGACGCCCACGGAGGCATCGACGACGAGCAGCGCCACGTCGGCGCGGTCGATGGCGCGCAGGCCGCGGACCATGGAGTAGTACTCGATGTTCTCGTACACGGTGCTCTTCTTGCGAATGCCCGCGGTGTCGACCATGCGGTAGTGCTTGCCGTCGCGCTCGACGACGGTATCGATGGCGTCGCGCGTGGTGCCGGCGATGTTCGACACGATGGAGCGGTCGGCACCCAGGATACGGTTGAACAGCGAGGACTTGCCGGCGTTGGGTCGGCCGATGATGGCGACGTTCAGCGCGTCGGGGAACTCGTCGGCGACCTCGTCCTCTTCCTCAGGAAGCAGGGCCACGATGTCGTCGAGCAGGTCACCGGTGCCGTGGCCGTGCAGCGCCGAGAGCGGCGTGGGCTCGCCGATACCGAGCGAATAGAACTCCCAGATGCTGTCGTTCTCGCGATCGGGGTTGTCGAGCTTGTTCACCAGCAGAAAGACCGGCTTGTCGGAGCGCTTGAGCATGCGGGCGACCGACTCGTCCTCCTCGGTGACGCCGGTGCGGCCGTCAACGACAAACAGGATGACGGCGGCTTCCTCGGCGGCGGCGAGCGCCTGGTCGCGGATGGACGTGGCAAAGACGTCGTCGCTCTTGAGCGGCTCGATACCGCCCGTGTCGACGATGGTGAACTCGCGACCGTTCCAGTCGGCCGTGTGATACGAACGGTCGCGCGTGACGCCGCGGGACTCGTGGACGATGGCGTCCGAGGTCTGGGCCAGGCGGTTAACGAGCGTGGACTTGCCCACGTTGGGGC
>CAKUGX010000173.1 GCA_934654765.1 uncultured Collinsella sp.
CCGCCCCTGTCTACCAAACCGTGGCGGTCATTCTTATGATTAACTGAACCGGTTGGGAGCTGGCCATTGCAGTCAGCGCCTTTTCCATTTCAAGTATACCCAGTTTCAGCAGGGATGTCAAGGGCACTTTGCACGACATTGTGTCGTTTCTAAACAAGGTGCCGTACCGTGAGGAAGCTTATTCTCTCCCACACAAAAGGGCTGCTGCACGGTTTGTGCAGCAGCCCTCTTACTTTTTAGTGATTACTTGCTCTGTTTGCCCAGCCAGGTCCACAGATCCTCGCCGGTGATATCATCCTTGCATTCCCGGTTGAAGAAGTACAGCCAGCTCCAGTGACCCATATACTGGTAGGGTTCACCATCCGTGCCTTTGTACAGACCGGTGGTATCATGAACATCGGCAAAAATGCTGGTGTGTACCTTGGCATCCACCGCTTTCAAACGTGCCAGCGTGGGTGCCTCGTAGATCGTCGGGTCCACAGTCGTGTCGTTCTCTGCATAGACGAACCACATGGGCAGATCCTTCAGAGCGGCCAGCTGCTCCTCGGTAATGCCGCTGTCCTTGTAGGCCTCGCAGATGGGATAAGCTGCCGCAAAGTACCCGGGATACTGGATCGCCATGTTCACGGTCATATAACCGCCGTTGGAGCAGCCGCCAATAAGGATGCGGTTCGTGTCGATCTGGGGATGCTCTGCCACAAAGGCATCAATGAGCTCTTTCAGGGTCTGGGTGTACACCGAGGGCACGCCCGGGTTGTTGCCCCAGTCCCCGGCCTCGTTATATTGCAGCCAGAACGTGGGGGTCTGGGGCAGCAGCACATAGGCAGCCCCGCCCATGGCCTGCTGGAACTCGTCACTGAGGAGCGCAGAGGCTTTGTTGCCCAGAAAAGCAATAGAAGGATCCTTGCCGCCCTCTCCTGCACCGTGGAGCCAGATGACCAGAGGCAGCTTCTGACCCTTAGGTGCGTAGTAGCCATAGGTCAGCTCTTTGCCATCGGTGCCGCGGAACACTCCGTCGGTGACAAACTGCTTCATCTGAGGGATCAGGGCATCCTCGTGGTCCACTACCGGGTCCACAGCAGCGGTGACCTTCTGCCCAAAAATGGTAGCCAGAGCGGAGTTTTCCTTCATGTTGATCTCCAGCTCATAGGGCTTGCACCATGTATTCATGCCCACCAGAAAGTCGTAGCAGAAGGGACTGCCGGTGTTGGGGTCGCAGGACATTTCCAGACAGACATACTTGGAGGGGACCTCCAGCTTTTTACCGTTTTTAGAGCAGGTATAGGCCGCTGTTACCGTGCGGGGCGCGCTGGCCACGATGTGGGGGCCGCCAAAGTTGCCCCAATCCATGGACTCCTTATGCTCCACCACCGAGGCGATATCTTCTGCCCGGACGCTGCGAGGATCCAGTAAACGGTCGAAGGTAAGAATGGTCGCCTTGACGCCGGGGCCCCAATCGTAACCCTCCACCACAGCGGTCTGCGTGCAGGTAAGAGCCAACTCCGGCTCAAAACAAGCGCTGGCAGAGGTAGCGCCGCTTACCACTGCTGCACCCAGCATACCGGCAGCTGTGCCGGTGCGAAGAAACTGACGACGAGAAATTTTGTTCATGATAGTCTCCTTTTTTCGGTGTTCTTCCTGCTGCGGAGCCCGAAGCTCCATATCCTGATGCTAGGATAGCATATTCCAGAGAAAAATATCATTTTTTTTCACAATCTGTCGTTTTCGCTGCACAATCTGCAAAAGTTTCAAAATAGTATCATTTTTTACTGTATAGATTGCACAATTCAGCCTTCCCTTCTATTGTGCAACATTCTATACCGTACTATCCGAAGGCGGGTGTGCATAACGTTCCTGTAAAAGCAAAAACCGGACGGCCCGCAGGCTGTCCGGTTTTGTGCTATCACAAGGTTTTACTGATAATCGTGGTTGAGGAACATGGCCTTGATGACCACCACCTCGTCGTACTCCTCCTGTTCCACCTGCA
>CAKUGX010000174.1 GCA_934654765.1 uncultured Collinsella sp.
CACGGCGCACGGCTTCGTCCGGCAGAACGGCGTTCAGGCTGGAGCGGATGATGGCATCTGCATCCCTTCGCAGAGTCGGATTCATAAAGCATTCCTCCACTAACTGTTTTTGCTTTCAGTATAGCGTATTTCTGCGTACATTTCTACGTTCCGCAGCTTCCTTTCTGTTCTATGCAGTAAAATTGCCTAAAAGAAGCCCTGCATTCTTTCAGAGTACAGACCTGCCGGGTTTCTGCATTGGTTTCAAAGAAAAAAATGGAAAAAAGTCTAATGGGACAGTGAAAATAGCAAAAAATGCATTGACAGTTGCACGGTTGTGACGCTATAATAGGCCATGGAATATTTTCCGGCAGGATCATATTCCGAGGGAAAGAGGGGAAGCGTACCTTTTTGAACACAAAAAAACAATATCGCGCTGCTGCTGCGGCGCTGGCTGTACTGGTGCTGGCGGCTTTGCTGCTTTTTGCAGGCGGCAGCTGGCTGGAAAAGCGCAGCCGGAAACCGGAGACCCGGACCGAGCTGCCGCAGGAGACCGCTGAGACCATGGAAGTGGACGGCGTGACCTACCGCAGGCGCACAGATCTGACCACCATCCTTGTTATGGGCATCGACCATGACAGCGAGGTGGAAGCAGAAGGCTCCTATCAGGGCGGTCAGGCGGATTTTCAGCGGCTCATTGTGATAGACAGCAAAGACAAGACGGTCCGTCAGCTCAAGATCGACCGCGACACCATGGCAGAGGTGACGGTGCTTGGCATGCTGGGCAATCCGGTGGGCACCACTCAGATGCAGATCAGCCTTGCCCATGGCTTTGGCGATGGCAAGGAGGAAAGCTGCGGCTATGCCCGTGATGCAGTGTCCCGCCTGCTGCAGGGGGAAAACATTGATTTCTATCTGGCAATGAGTCTGGACGGCATCTCGGTGCTGAACGATCTGGCAGGCGGTGTGACGGTGACGCTGGAGGATGACTTCTCCGCAGCAGACCCGGCCATGACAAGGGGAACGACCCTGACGCTGCATGGCGATCAGGCCGAGATCTTTGTGCGCAGGCGCATGGATGTTGGCGAGGGCACCAACGAAGCCCGCATGGTGCGGCAGGAGGAGTATCTTGCACAGCTTTCCGCACAGCTGGAGAGCAGGGTGCAGCAGGATCAGCAGTTCACCGCACAGGTGTACGATGCGCTGCAGCCTTATCTGGTCACCGACCTTGCAAAGGGTCAGCTGGTCAATGAGGTGTGGGCCGCAAAGGACGATACTGTGGAACCTGCCATTGCACTGGAGGGCGAGCACAAGGTGGCAGAGGACGGATTCACCGAGTTCTATCCGACCGAAGACTCCATCCAGAAAGCGGTTCTGGCGCTTTTCTGGGAGCCTGTTGAAGAATGATGTAAATGTTGAAAAACATTTGCGATAGAAAGCAGCATCTTGGGGGGTGCGGCTTAAAGTGAAAGGAGTTTTTAGTATGAAGAAAGTTATTAGTGTTGCGCTGACTGCCGCTATGGTCGTGGGCATGGGTGTGTCTGTTCTGGCAGCAACGCCCAGCAAGACTGTGGCAGACGAGGTCAAGGCCAGCGGTTCTGCAACCGTCACCGGTGTTCTGGGTATTGTCAGTGATGTGAAGGTCACTGCCAAGGAGGATACCGCTGAGACTGAGAAAGTCCTGAAGGATATCGTATCCAATGTGGACCTGCAGAAGGCTGTGGGCGCTTCGGAAGAAAAGAAGGAGACTGTGGATGTTACCGCAGCTCAGCCCTTTGAAGTGCAGACCTCTAACCTGCTCGACGTTGCAAACGTTGAGCTGACCATTGAGTCCAAGGTCATCGAGGCTGCTTACGAGGACAACGAGGAAGTTACCGTTCTGGTGGCTGTGCCCGAGACGAAGGCAGACGGCACTGTGACCTACACTTACCATACTGTGACCGGTAAGGTCGTGGATGGCAAGAT
>CAKUGX010000175.1 GCA_934654765.1 uncultured Collinsella sp.
ACCGAGTGCAACCAGTACCTGGAACAGGCGGGCGATGCTGCCGACAAGGCCGCTGCGCTTGCTGCCGCCGATACGCTGGTCGAGCTGCTCGATACGTTTGGTGTTGAGCTTCCCGAGCCCAAGGTCGAGCTGCCGCTGGGCCTGCTGGGCGTTGCCGCCGGTCTGGTTGCCTACACGGGCGACGACGTGGACGAGGCTGCTGCCAAGATTCTTGAGGCTCGCGCCGAGGCCCGTGCCGCCAAGAACTGGGATCTGGCCGACGCCATCCGCGACCAGCTCAAGGACCTGGGCCTGACGATCGAGGACACCGCCGCTGGCACCCGTATTAAGACTCTCTAGTATTTGTCGACCGTTCGAGGTGCGGCAGATTGCCTTGAAAGAGGAGGGCATAGACCTGGCGGTCATGCCCGACGATTGAGAGGCAAGGTGCCGTGGCTCGGGCGGTCGATTCTTGTTCGTTATCTATTTAAGGAGGTCGCCCTATGGCCGACAATCGCAAGCGTGCTCCTCGTGGCGGCAAGCAGGCTGCTTCCGGCTCGCGTCCGATTCGCCGCAATGACCGTGCTGCCGCTCCCAAGGGCCAGCGCGAGCGCTCCCAAGCCCAGACTGCACGTCCGCAGCGCGACCGCAATCGCGACGCCGTCCAGGTCCCCAAGGGCGAGTTTATCGAAGGTCGCCGTGCTGCCGCTGAGGCGCTGCGCACCGGTTTTCCCATCAAGTGCGCGCTCATTGCCGAGGGCGGGGAGCGCGATGCCGCCCTGTCGCGTCTGGTCGATGACCTTAACGCCGCGGGCGTGCGCATCAAGTATGTGCCGCGCGCGCAGCTCGATGCGCTGTCGAGTCACGGCGCTCACCAGGGCATTGCGCTCGAGGTGGGCAACTTCCCCTACGCCGATGTTGCCGATATCCTCGACCGCGCAGGTGACGGACCGGCGCTCGTCGTCGTGCTCGACCATGTGACCGACGATGGCAACTTCGGTGCGATCGTGCGCTCTGCCGAGGTCGTGGGCGCGGCGGGCGTCATCATCGCCAACAAGCGCGCTGCCGGTGTGACCGTGGGCAGCTACAAGACTTCTGCCGGTGCTGTCATGCACCTGCCCATCGCGCAGGTTCCCAACATTGCGCGTGCGCTCGACGACCTCAAGGCCGCCGGCTTTTGGGTGGGCGGCGCTTCCGAGCATGCCGAGGGCAGCTGCTGGGATGCTCCCTTCGAGGGTCGCGTGGCGCTCGTCATGGGCTCCGAGGGCGACGGCATCTCGCGTCTGGTGCTCGAGAAATGCGACTTTTTGACCAAGCTTCCCCAGCGCGGCATGACCGAGAGCCTCAATGTCGCCCAGGCGACCACGGCGCTGTGCTTTGAGTGGCTGCGCCGCAACGCCGGCGAGCTCATGGGGGAGGAGTAGCGCATGTCCAAGAAGAACCGCGCCAAGTCCAAGGCCAAGCGCTTTGGCGAAGGCTCTGCCAAGCCGATTGTTTCGGCCGCGACCTACGGCGTGGGCGGCAATGCGTTTGCGCAGGCCATCGCCGACCCGGTCTCGACGGTGCACTCCAATAAGCCCGAGCTGTTGGTGGTCGACGGCTACAACGTGATCCACTGCACGCCGCGCTACGAAAAGCTTGTGTACGACCATTCCGACGATCCGTATTCCAGCGACGTCCATGATATGGCGCGCACCGCACTCATCAACGATGTTGCGGCGTTTGCCCAGGGCCGCTACGAGGCCGTAATCGTGTTCGACGGTGCGGGCAATATCTCCAGCGAGCGCCCCAACCTGCCGGCCCGCGGCGTGCGTATCGAATTCTCGCCGACGGGCGTTTCGGCCGATACCGTGGTGCAGAAGCTCTGCATCGAGGCGCGCGAGGAAGGTCG
>CAKUGX010000176.1 GCA_934654765.1 uncultured Collinsella sp.
GTATTTGCGGTACTCGTCGAGCGTGGTCGCACCGATGGCATGCAGTTCGCCGCGCGCCAATGCGGGCTTGAGCATGTTGCCCGCGTCCATGGACGAATCGCCCGTGGAACCAGCGCCCACGATGGTATGCAGCTCGTCGATGAACAGAATGATGCGGCCGTTGCTCTGCTTCACTTCGCGCAGAACCGCCTTCAAACGATCCTCGAACTCGCCGCGGTACTTCGCGCCCGCGACCATGGCGCCCAAGTCAAGCGCGATGACATCGTGGTCTTTCAGGCTCGACGGCACGTCGCCCGCAACGATTCGCTGGGCCAAGCCCTCGACGATTGCCGTTTTGCCAACGCCCGGTTCGCCAATAAGCACAGGGTTGTTCTTCGTGCGGCGCGAAAGCACCTGAATGGTGCGGCGGATCTCGTCGGAGCGGCCGATGACCGGATCGAGCTTGCCCTCGCGCGCCTGCTGAGTGAGGTTTTGGCCGTACTGGTTCAGCGCGTCAAGCTCGGCTTTGCTCTGCTGGTCGGTCACGCGGGTGTCGCCGCGAAGGTCATCGTAGGCCTCTTCGATGTTTTTGCGCGTCACGCCTGCGCCGTTGAGGATTTTGCCCGCCTGGCCCTTGTCTTCGGTGAGGGCAATGAGCAAATGCTCACTCGTCGCATAAGAGTCGCCCATCTTTTCGGCGGCCTTCACCGCGTTGTCAATGGCATTCATGAGGCCTTGCGACGGAAGGGGCATGCCCATCACGCCGCCTGTGACCTTGGGTCCATTGGCGATGGCCTTGTCGACTTCGCCCGAAAGCATCGCCGGGTCGGCGCCTACGCGCTTGATGATGGCCGAGATGTTGTTCTCGCCCGCATCGAGCAGGGCTTTCAGCAGATGAATCGGCTCGACCGACGACGTGTCGGCGTCGCTCGCGATGCCCATGGCAGCCTGGAATGCCTCTTGAGCGGTTACTGCAAGTTTGTCGAGTCTCATAAAGCTATCTCCTTCCTAGATGGAGAGAATTGGTTTCGAATAAAACCTGCTAAACGCTACGAGCATTGAGCAGGTTGGCGCACTAACGCACCTCGATGTTTTGCGTGCTCGCGGGAAGCATGAGGCGCGATACGCTTTCGCGCGTTTCGAGTTCATGCACGCGGTCGGCCAGGCGACGCACCTTTTTGTGCAAGTCGTCGATTTCCTCATCGCGCTCGTCGAGACGACCCTTCAAATCCAAAATTCGAATGACGCCCGCAAGGTTGATGCCCTCACTCGTGAGCTCGTTGATAAGCTCAAGGCGCTCGATGTCGGCTTGCGAATACATGCGCGTGTTGCCGCTCGTGCGCTGAGGACTCACGAGGCCCTTTTGCTCGTAAATGCGCAACGTTTGAGGGTGCACGCCCGCCAACTGGGCCGCGACGCCGATCATATAGAGAGGTGTGTGCCTGTCTGCCATTGCTATCTCCTACACGCCTAAATGCTCGCGAACGTTTTGGCCCGCATGCTCGCAAGCCGCCTGGAAATCGATCATGGCCTGTTCTTGCTGCTCAGTCATGTGCTTGGGGATTTCCACATGGAACGTAATGCGCAGCGCGCCGCTGCCCGAGCCCTTCACGTTCGGGGCGCCCTTGCCGCTGATTTTCAGCTCAGTACCGTCTTGAGAACCGGCGGGAACGCTTACGCGGATCTTCGTGCCGTCGGGCGCGGGAATCACGATTTTCGCGCCGAGAGCAGCTTCGGAAACCGTAATGGGCACCGTCATGAGCACGTCGGCGCCATGGCGCGAATACAGCGGATGCTCGCTGATTTTCGTAGTCACGAGCAAAT
>CAKUGX010000177.1 GCA_934654765.1 uncultured Collinsella sp.
CTTGACCCCTCCTAGGCTGGTTGTCATTTAGTGCAAACATAGAAATTGGCTGTAGGGGGCGGCGTCCCCGACGCCCCGAACGGGCCCACCGTTACCGCCCGTGGAGGGGTCAAGACCCCTCCCTACGAACCGACATGAACAACTGCCAAACCGTAAACGGACAACCACGCACACTCGCGGGGCGTCGAGGACGCCGCCCCCTACAAATAGGGTAGGGCAAAGGCTCCCTTGTGTAAAGGGAGCTGTCACCGAAGGTGACTGAGGGATTGTCCCGCTTGCCGGGCAAGTCGGTCTATAACGCAAGGTCACAATCCCTCCGTCACGGCTTACGCCGTGCCACCCGCTTACGCGTCGGGCCCCTCTGTCGCTTCGCGACATCTCCCCACACTGTGGGGAGTCACCCTTTACACAAGGGAGGCTTTAGAGGCCCGCAATAACGATAAAAAAGGATGCAAGGAACTTACTCCTTGCATCCTTTTATTATTGTTGAATTGTTAAAAATTACCCGGCAATCGCACCAAAGGCCGAGAAGCCCAGCAAACTGACCACACCCATGATGCACCCGGCCAGCAGCACGCCGCCCATGCAGGCACGCACGCTGGATTTGAAATCCATATCCAGCAGGCTGGCGGCCAGCGTGCCGGTCCAGGCACCGGTGCCCGGCAGGGGGATGCCCACGAACAGCAGCAGCGCCCAGGGCAGGCCGCGGCCGGCCTTGGCCTTCAGCTTCTCGCCGCCATTGTGGCCCTTCTCCAGGCAGAAGGTGAAGAACTTGCCGATGACCGGCTTATCCGCGCCCCACTCCAGCACCCTGCGGGCCAGAAAGAAGATGAACGGCACCGGGATCATGTTGCCGATGATGGAGATGATGTACACCTGCCACAGCGGCAGGCCCAGCCCCACGCCGATGGGGATCGCGCCGCGCAGCTCGATCAGCGGCACCATCGAAACGAAAAACACAGTTAAATATTTTGTCAGCATAATAAACCTCGTTGTAGTGTTGCTCTATAAAAACGATAACATTCCAATTATACAGGACACCGCCCAATTTGGCAAGTCCTCATTTGGAATCGACCCTCCGGCGGAGCTTTTTTGTGCTGATTCTATTCCCTTATGCCGCCCTGTATGAACAAACGGTAAACTTTCATAATTTTGCACAAGGTTAGTTATATAAAACTGGCGCCCTGCACGAAAATAAGTTAATTTGCCCTAACTGCTTGACTTTTTGGGGTTAGCTATGCTAAACTACCATCGCAAGCGGTTAGAGCGTTCTAACCGCCCACTTTTGCTTGAACTGTTAGCGTGTACTAATAGGGACGCGAAAAAGTACATAAAGGGGTGTTTATGCTATGCCTTTGACAATGGCAAAAGCAGGTGAGACCGTCACGATCCAAAAGATCACCGGCAAGGATGAAGTCCGTCTGCATCTGGCAGAGCTTGGCTTTGTCGTCGGCGAGACCATCACGGTCGTCAGCGAGATCAGCGGCAATCTGATCCTTCAGGTCAAAGATGCCCGCATCGCGCTGGATAAATCCATGGCCATGCGCATCATGGTCGCCTAAAGTTTGGAATCCTTCCCCGCCAACCCCGGGGATCAGATTTACAGTATTGAGGAGGAATCGTATATGAAAACTCTTAAAGACGTTAAGGTCGGAGAGACCGCTACGGTCAAG
>CAKUGX010000178.1 GCA_934654765.1 uncultured Collinsella sp.
CTGGGTGCCGATAGAGCCCGTACAACCCAGGATGGCAACGCGAAGGCGTCCATCGGGGCCATACGTCGTCTGGAAGCACATTACAGCACGACTCCCATCATCAGCAACAGCTGCGCCGTAATGCAGCCAAAGATAAGCGAGTCGCTACGGTCGAGCATGCCGCCATGGCCCGGGATAAGGTTGCCGGAATCCTTGACGCCCACGCCACGCTTGATGCGCGACTCGATGAGGTCGCCGATAACGCCCAGAATGGACACAACCACGCCGCACAGCAGCGCATAGGGCAGGCTGAGCTTGTAGAAGTGCGTCGCCCACAGGATGAGCCAAATCAAAACCGAGCCCAGGATGCCGCCGACAAACCCCTCCCAGCTCTTTTTGGGAGAAATCTTGGGAACCATCTTGTGCTTGCCGATACGGCTGCCCACGATGTAGGCAAACGAATCGGAGACCCAAAGGGACGCGCAAACGCCCACTGAAAGCAGGGCACCGGCAAAACCGGGCACGGCATCGCGCAGCAGCACGATAGCCGACAGCATAAAGCCAGTGTAGATGGGACCCATGAGCGTCACGGCCACATCAGAGATGCGGGTACGCGGCGACCAGACATACCAAATGCCCACAGCGAGCATCAAGGCAAAAAGCAGGGCATTCAGCAACATCGAATCGCCCAACGCCGACAGCGGAAAGAGTACGGCGGCAGCGATACCCATGCGCTCGTTAGCCATCTTGCCATCGAGCCTTGTCATACGGAAAAACTCATAGCAGCACAGACCGCTCATGACAGAAACAAAGATGGCCGTGGGCACGATACCCAAAACCAGGCACAGGATAAAGACAACGGCGTAGACGATACCGGCGGCGGCACGGGTAATAAAGCCCGCCAGCCACGAACCGGTGCCGCTCTTCGCTGCAGGCGCTCCCGCAGTGGCAGCCTTACGCTCAGGCGTCTTGGGAGCAGTTGCCTTGGGACGATCGGACACGATTAAGCCTCCTCGGTCTTGCTCAGTCCGCCAAACCTACGGTCGCGGCCCTGGTAGGCCAAAATGGCGTTGACAAGGCCCCAGCGATCAAAGTCCGGCCAATAGGTATCGGTGACGTAAAATTCGGAATAAGCCACCTGCCACAGCAGATAGTTCGAAAGGCGCAGCTCACCAGAGGTGCGAATCACAAGCTCCGGATCGGGAAGACCGGCGGTATAGAGGTGGGAAGCCACCATATCGTCATCAATTGCAGCGGGATCGATCTTACCGGCGGCAGCGTCGAGTGCGATCTGACGGACAGCGCGGGTAATCTCGGCACGCGCGCCGTAGTTGACGGCAAGCGCCAGCGTCATACCGGTGTGATCGGCGCACTCGGCAAGACCGCGTTCAAAAACGTCGCGGGTCTTCTTGGGCAGCGCGGAAATGTCACCCAAAAAGACAACACGTACGTTTTCGCGCTTCAGAAGCGGCAGCTCGTCGATAAACGTCTTGGCAAACAGATGCATCAAGACGTTGACCTCATGCTGCGGACGGTTCCAGTTTTCGGTAGAAAACGCATAGGCAGAAAGCACGTCGACGCCCAGGCGCACGCAGGCGGTAATGATCTCGCGCAGCGAGACGATACCTGCCTTATGACCCTCGGTGCGTGCAAGAC
>CAKUGX010000179.1 GCA_934654765.1 uncultured Collinsella sp.
GCCAAATACAGGATTTTCTTCTTCATACCGCTTTTCAGCAGGCGGTATACGATTTGGAACGCTGTGTAGGTTTTGCCTGTACCGGTGGCCATAACCAACAGAATACGGTTTTGCCCTCTTGCGATAGCATCCACTGTGCGGTTGATGGCAATGCGCTGGTAGTAGCGGGGCGGGTAGGTGTTTTGGCTGCTGTAATACGGCTGTGCTATGATTTTCTCCTGTTCGGGGGTCAATCCTGCGCCGCCGTTTGCGCCTGCCTTGTAGCGCTGAATTAGCTCCTGCTCCGTGGGGAATTCGTCAAGGTCAAACTCGCGCTCTTTACCGGTCATGAAGTCATGCTCCATAAAGCCGTCACCGTTTGAACTGTATGCAAACGGTACATCCAGCATTTGGGCATACGTCATGGCCTGCTGCAAGCCATACGAAACCGCATGATTGTTGTCTTTGGCTTCCACAATGGCAATCGGATTATTGGCACTCACATAAAGCACATAGTCCGCACGCTTCGGCTTTTCACGAATGACAAGGTTGCCTTTAAGGTTGATGCGACCATCTGTCACTTTGGTTTCCATTGTGATGTGCTGAATATTCCACTGTGCTGTAATGGCAGGGGTGATGTAGTGGAGTTTAATATCCTCCTCCGACATCTGCTTTTTTGAGATCACATCCATACAGACAGCCTCCTTTATGCGGATTTTGCGGCAACTTCCCGATAGCAAATATTATCGGAAGTTGTGGGCAAAAAGTTTCAACTTCTTGTATTAGGGTATACTTTCTCTAAATATCACTATATCATAAATTCAGCAGCACATCAACCGCAGGTTGCTGCGCTGTGAAAGTTTTTAGGTGATTTTTCTTTGATAATTGAAGTCTTAGGGTACACCCTAACAAGGACATTTTGCTGGCATGACAGCAAAATGACATGCTTGCTCATACTGTGCCACCTGAAGTCTGCATACATTTTCTTTTCAAATCTCTTATCATCAGCCAAACAATTTGCAGTAAAAGGGTCTTAGGATTCACCCTAACAAGGGCATTTTGATATTGCGATATCACAATGCCGTGCTTGCTCGTACTGTGCCGTCCTTTTGCGGCCCAGTACACAGCCATCTAAAAAAGCATTTTCCCATCAAGAAGGCAAGATGCCCTGTTCCTAAAGATAGGGGCATCTTGCCTTCTTCCTTTATGCTTCGGGCAGCGCCCATAGCCACTGTTTACTGATTTTAGTTGAGGTCACACCTAATTCATATCGCGCATTGCGCAAGGTCTTGGGGCGTATCCCTGCCTGTTGTGCGGCTGCTTCAATCTCTGTTTGCGGCAGCTGGCCGTCCGCCAATACTTCTTTCAGAAAGCTCTGCGCCTCGCGCAGCTTATGCCCTCGGCTGCTGCCGGAAAGCAGTTCGTCCACACTGATGTCATACGTTCCTGCCCATTGAAAGCCCTGCTCTGGGTCAAGACGAAAGGCAACCGTCCCGCCCTCCGGGGCCAGTGAGCTTTTTGCCGGGCAGACAACACGCAATGTGGGGTCATCTTTGATACGCCCTACTACCAGCACACTTCTTGCAGCCGCCTGAAAATCAATAGACCCTAACC
>CAKUGX010000180.1 GCA_934654765.1 uncultured Collinsella sp.
ACTTTTATAACAAAAAAGATAGCCTAGGACCCTTCCCTCATGGAAGGGTCCTAGGCTATCGTCGTTTATCGGGACTTCGTTTTTTCGGCGCTTCCCTTTTCCTTTGCAAAGAACAGTTCTACGTTTCTCTTTGCACGAAGAAGCTCCTGCATTTCTTCTTTCGCTTTACGGTAGTCCGGGTAGCGTGCTTTCTTTTCTGTCAGCAACTTGGAATATTCAGCATCCAACGCCTTGACCTTTGGGAGCGTTTTCAAGTTGGATTCATCAAATGCTGCTTTTGCCGCCTTGTGCAGTGCAATCTCTGCACGATGACTTTCCAGAAATCGCTTGCTGTATCCGGTCTTGCGATAGGCATCATAAATCGGTCGCGTTTTGGCGTAGTTGATGATGTGCGCTTTCAGCACTGCGATTTCTGTCAGCCGCTTCTCAGAGGCTTTCATAGAATCGCCTAGCTTGTGATAGTGAGCAGTCGCCGCATCCACCCTCTCCTGCATTTCTTCGATGCTGCCGATTTTATTTTCCTGCAAGAAAATCAGCGTCTTGGACATCTCTTTCAAATTGTAGCGTTTCGCCCACCGTGCATAGCCTTCGCTTTTGCCCTCGGAGAGCTTTGCCTGAATGTCCACCAACAGGTGGAACGGCTGCTCTTTCGGTGGCTGCTTCTGATGCGGGCGGTGTTCGGCTTCTCCGGCAATGACCGCTTTGATTTCATCTTCGCTGTATCCTGCACCCAGTGTCCGAAAACGGATAAAGCGTTTCTGCCGTGTTCCTTTGACCGAAGTGTACTTTCCTCGTTTGATTTCGTAGCTCTGCTGTTCCAGCTTTTGAAGAAAGCCCTCGAAACTTGCAGGCTTCTCGTTCAGCAGGATGTTGTCGATTACGGCACACAGTTTATCTCGGTTGCTTTCTCTGGGTGGATAAAGGGTGCGCTTCTGCCGCTCCCGGTACGGCTTGATTTCAATAACAGACAGCTGATGTTCCAGACAAATCAAATCGCTCAACCGTTGCACAGCCAGCCCGGACAATAGAAAATCACGGAATTTCCGGGTGCTGTCCAGCGCAGTGGAGTTGTAAATAATATGATTGTGAATGTGTTCCCGGTCGGTATGCGTTGCGACAATAAACGCATACTTGCCTTTTGTAAACCGCATGGCCAGTTCATAGCCCACCTTGTTAGCTTCCTCTGCGGCAATCTCACCGGGCTTGAAGGACTGTCGAATCTGATAAGCAATCACATCATTTTTTTGCCTGCGCCCAGTCATCAGTTCATACTGGCGTTTGGAGAGCATAAATTCTTCGTCTGCGGTCAAGGGGCTGCACTCATAGCTGCTGACCAACTCTCCCTTGTTCGTTTTGTCAGGATTCTGCGCATAGTCCGTGCGGCTTTTCAGGCAGACCGCAACCGACTTGCCTTTGTTTTTGTGCAGTGCAATCAAGCGTGTTGCAGCCAGTTCTACCACCTCCCGGCAAAAAGAAAATGCCGCACAATGGCGGCATCAAGAAAAAAATCTCACAATCCGGCAACCCAGCCACTAAAACGCTCTGCTGCATCTGCGATCAAAGCGCCCATAAAAATCAACACAAAG
>CAKUGX010000181.1 GCA_934654765.1 uncultured Collinsella sp.
CACCATCGGCGTTACGGGCCGCGCGGCCAATCGTCTGAATCAGCGAACGGCGGTTGCGCAAGAAGCCTTCCTTATCCGCATCGAGAATTGCCACCAGTGAGACCTCGGGGAGATCCAGACCCTCGCGAAGCAGGTTGATGCCAACGAGAACATCGATCTTGCCCTCGCGCAGCGTTCGCAGGATCTCGACACGGTCCATCGTCGCTGTATCGGAGTGCATGTAATTGACCTTAATGCCGGCATCAAGCAGATGGTCGGTCAGGTCCTCGGCCATGCGCTTGGTGAGCGTGGTCACCAGCACGCGCTCCTTGCGGGCAACGCGCTCGCGAATCTCGTCCTCAAGATCGTCAATCTGCCCACGAACCGGACGCACATCGATCTTGGGGTCGAGCAGGCCGGTCGGACGAATAATTTGCTCCACGTCGTTTTGGCTCACCCTCAGCTCGTAGTCGCCCGGCGTGGCCGAAACATAGATGAACTGGGGTATCCTCGCCTCAAACTCATCGAAACGAAGCGGGCGGTTATCGAGCGCCGAGGGCAGGCGAAAACCATGCTCCACCAGCGTTACCTTACGCGAGCGGTCACCTTCGTGCATGCCGCGAATCTGCGGCACCGTCACATGGCTCTCATCGATGATACAGAGCATATCCTTGGGAAAGTAATCGATTAGGGTGAACGGCGGCTCACCCGGCTTGCGACCGTCCAGATGGCGCGAGTAGTTCTCGATGCCGTTGCAAAAGCCCATCGTCTCGAGCATCTCGAGATCATAGTCGGTGCGCTGCTGCAGACGCTGTGCCTCGAGCAACTTATCAGTCGCCTTGAGCTCGGCCACACGCTTCTCGCACTCTTCGCTGATCGATTTCAGAGCCGCCTTGACCTTCGGCTTCTCGGTCACGTAGTGCGATGCCGGCCATACGGGGATGGCCTCGTACTCACGAAGCATCTCTCCGGTGACCTCATCGATCTCGGCAATCAGCTCGACCTCGTCGCCAAAGAACTCAAACCGCAACGGATGCTCGGCATAAGGCGGATACACGTCGACAACATCGCCGCGCACGCGGAACGTGCCGCGTGCCAGGTCATAGTCATTGCGATCATATTGAATGTCGATAAGTGCATGGATAAAGTCATCGCGCTCGAGCGGCACCTTCTTGTCGACGTTTGGAGCCAGACCCGCATAGTCCTCAGGAGAGCCAATGCCATAGATACACGAGACCGATGCGACAACGATCACATCGCGTCGAGAGAGCAGTGACGCGGTCGCCTGATGGCGCAGCATCTCGACCTCTTCGTTAATCGAGGAGTCTTTCTCGATATATGTATCGCTTTGCGGCACATACGCCTCGGGCTGATAATAGTCGTAGTACGAGACAAAGTAGACCACAGCGTTGTTGGGAAAGAACTCTTTGAGCTCGCTCGCAAGCTGAGCGGCGAGCGTTTTATTGGGAGCCATGACCAGCGTCGGCTTCCCCAGGGCCTCAATAGTCTTAGCCATCGTGAAGGTCTTGCCCGAACCAGTCACGCCCAGTAAAACCTGATAGCGATCTCCGTCCCTCACACCCTGCACAAGCG
>CAKUGX010000182.1 GCA_934654765.1 uncultured Collinsella sp.
GCGGGCAACCTCTCCCTTGTACTCTATCAAGGTAAAGTGTATGATTCTGAACGTTACATGACTCACTTTACCTAACTAAAGTGCTATCGAGGGGGAATACCATGAATACCGATATGTCTCGTCGTCAGTTTGTTGGTCTAGCCGGCTCGCTCGCCACGGTGCTTGGCCTTGGTCTTGTCGGCTGCGGCGGTGGTGTCGGCAAGGGCTCCGCTGCTGGTTCTGCCGCGGCCAAGGATGTGAAGGGCGCCGCGGAGTCCAAGAAGCTCGTGGTGGGCTTTGATAAGTCCTATCCTCCGTACGGCTTTGTGGGCGACGATGGCGAGTACACCGGCTTTGATCTCGATCTGGCCAAGGCTGTTGCCGATAAGCAGGGCTGGGAGGTCAAATACGAGGCCATCGACTGGGACGCCAAGGACACGCTGCTCAACTCGGGTGCCATCAACTGCATCTGGAACGGCTTTACCATGGAGGGCCGCGAGGACGACTACACGTTCTCCGAGCCGTACATGCTCAACGAGCAGGTGCTCGTGGTCAAGAAGGACGCGGGTATCAAGAGCTGGGACGATCTTGCCGGCAAGACTGTGATTACCCAGACCGATTCCGCCGCTCAGGACGTGCTCGAGGGTGACCAGAAGGATCTGGCGGCGACGTTTGCCACGCTCGACACGATTGGCGAGTACAACACGGCCTTTATGCAGCTCGAGAGCGGCGCGGTCGATGCCGTGGCGTGCGACCTTTCGATTGCCCAGTATCAGCTTGCCGCCAAGCCCGATGCTTACACGCAGCTTGATGAGCCGCTGTCCAGCGAGCACTACGCCGTCGGCTTTAAGAAGGGCGACACCAAGTCGGCCGATGCTGTAACCGAGTCGCTCAAGGCACTCTACGAGGACGGTACGGTCAAGGACCTGTGCGATAAGTATGCAAGCTATGGCCTCTCTTTCGATAATTGGACGCTTAAGTAATGTCTATCCAAGTCATGATGCAGATGCTTGGCCAGGGATTCTTGGTCAGTTTGCAGCTGTTTGTGCTGACGCTGCTCGGGTCGATTCCGCTGGGAATCCCCGTGGCGTTCATGCGCATGAGCAAAATTGCGCCGCTTCGCTGGATCGCGCGCATCTATATTTCGGTGATGCGCGGCACGCCGCTCATGCTACAGATGTTTGCCATCTACTTTGCCCCGTACTACGTGTTCGGCATCTCGCTCACACCCGATTCCAAATGGACGGCGTGCGTTGTGGCATTCATCATCAACTACGCCGGCTACTTTGCCGAGATCTATCGCTCGGGCCTGCAGTCGATTCCGCGTGGTCAATATGAGGCCGCCGAGGTGTTGGGCTACTCGCGTCTGCAGACGTTTCTGTATATCGTGATGCCGCAGGTCGCCAAGCGTATTCTGCCGGCGATGGGCAACGAGATCATCACGCTGGTCAAGGACACGTCGCTGGCGTTTGCCATTGGCGTGGGTGAGATGTTCTCGACCGCCAAGGCGCTGGTTGCCTCGCAGGTGAGCATGGTGCCGTTTGCGATCGCGGCGTTGATCTACTGGGTCT
>CAKUGX010000183.1 GCA_934654765.1 uncultured Collinsella sp.
CCATACTTTTGCCCAGGAAGAACGCACTGAGAACAAGCAGACAAACCAGCAGAATGCCGATTGCTTTTTTCATGGAATCCAGCCTCCTTTGACTTTTTATTTCTGTTTTTATCCTATCACAGGAAATGGGGGAAGGCAATAGGGAAAAAGTGAAATCTATAGTATATGCCGCTTTTATGGCTCCACGGTAAATTCCACGCAGTAAGACTGCTTGCTGTACCGTTTCGTCACATTGGCGGGAACCTTCTCCGGGTCATAGTTGTCCCGGATGCCGATTCTCACATAGTAGGTTCCGGGATTCAGCTTCCCGGCGGTTTCCGACCAGTCGAAGGTGATTTCGCCGGAGACGTCCGAGGTGATGGCAATGGGAAAACCGGGGGCATCCCGCCCGGTCTGGGTCACGAATTCATCCCGAGCGCCCTCCACCTCGGCAAACATGATATAGTCCTCGCAGGTCAGTTCATCCAGTTCTTGAGCCTGCTTCTGGGTATAGGTGACGGTCAGGCTTTCCGGGGTGACTGTCTTTACCGTGAATTCCAGTCCCCAGTCCTCCCGATCCAGGAAGTAACCCCACCGGCTGCTCTCGTCCACATAGAAGTGATCCGAGGAAGAGATGTGCTCTGCCGTATCCCAGATGGTGATTTCGTTGATCAGCGTCTGTCTACCGTCGGGAGATTCGAGGACATCATAGGCAATTTCCAGAGCGCAATCCGGGTAGGCGTAAACAAAATGGGTCAGGCCGATATCAGAGGAATAGCTTTCCTCGCAGAAGCCGTTTTCCGCATCCATGCGGGCATAGGCAAAGATTTCCGCCCCGGTGATCTTGCCGGTACGAATTGCATCCGCCAGAGGCTCGGTCTTCCCGCTCAGGGTGATATTCACGCCGGAAAGCCTTGCGTATGCCAAATCCACTTTTTCCTTTCCCAGTTGTTCCGCAGGAACCCTGGTAAATCCAATTTCTCCCGTTGGTTCGACTGTCAATTGCAATTTCTGTCCGGAGGCTGAAGCTTCGGTAGCTGGGACGGTCTCCAGGGGTACCGTCGTTTCCTTTTTGACACTGCTGGTGCAGCCACAAAGGCTACACAGCAGTGCGATGGATACTACAAGAGATAGGGTTCTTTTCATAAAGATTATCCTCGTTCATCAGAGATATTGAACTCCACAGCTGCATTGTTATTCTGCACCTTGAATAATATTTGGCCGCCGTAATTGCTTCCGATTCTAATATCGCCGGAGGTGCTTGCGGAACCATAGCTGGTGAAATTTCCGCTATAGCACAACTTTAACTTTCGACAATTGCGGAAATAAATGCGTTTTGAGTATCCCTGTCCACCATGTCGCTGGCGAACCACAGATCGTAGACTTTAGAATTTCGCTCAAACAGGACACGGTTAAATACATCGTGTGTGCCGTCTTCCGCCGTGGACTGGCTCACACGAAGGACCGGATGGCCGTCCTGATCTCCATGCCAAGTGAACCATTGGCAGTTCCACAGGGTCTTGTTCAGATAGTGCATCAGCG